>NZ_JCAKMY010000019.1:0-75063 GCF_059515845.1 Acinetobacter sp. CY79 | reverse complement strand
GATTCTCGATAATGCCTCAATTCATAAAGGTCAAGCGATTGATGATTTAGCAGCAAAATATAAAACAAGAATCGTTTATCTACCTGCGTATAGTCCCGACCTCAATCCTATTGAAAAAGCATGGTCTGTCTTAAAAAGTAAAGTCAGGCACATCATTGCTCAGAACAATAAAACCATTCAGGAAGCTCTGGATATCGTATTTAAGATGATGTAGCTTATGTTTCATATTTGGCTATACACGTTTCGGTAAAGTGATTGAAGATAATTACACTTGGAATCACTTTGATGAGATGAAGCACTTTTGGGGTATCCGCAGTTTGTGTTCAGCAAATCCTGTTCGAGTGCACCGTCAATATGCGAATCGTTTAAAAACCAAAGATTATAAAATTTAATCAAAAAAAAGTGCGCCTATCGGCGCACTTTTTAACTCGTTATAAAACTTAACTTTAGCCTAAACTTAAGAAGCTTTAACTTTACGAGCTGGTAATTTTTCGCGGATACGCGCAGCTTTACCAGACAATTCACGTAGGTAGTAAAGTTTCGCACGGCGAACTGCACCACGACGTTTCACTTCAACTTTAGCAACGATTGGAGAATGTGTTTGGAAAACACGTTCAACACCAACACCGCTAGAAATTTTACGTACTGTGAACGCAGAGTTGATACCACGATTTTTAATCGCAATGACAACACCTTCAAAAGCCTGAAGACGCTCACGGTCGCCCTCTTTAACTTTTACAGAAACGATAACAGTGTCACCTGGCGCAAACGCAGGAAGATCTGTTCTTAATTGTGCATTTTCAACTGCTTGAACTAAAGGATGCTTACCGCTCATGGGGTATCTCCGATATTGCGGTTCAGAAGAGGTCTGATGCCCGCGGGGTATAGAGGCTAAAGCGCATGTTACCCGTTTAACTTTCTCTTTATGCTTGACCACTTCAATGCATAAAAAGCCGATTTAAAGAACATTTAAAAAATTTAAATATCCGAATCCTTGAGCCATTTTTTTTGCTGCTTGGTCAACTCGACTTGTTCCACCAACTCTGGGCGGCGCTCAAGTGTACGCTGATAGCGTTGCAAAAACCGCCATTTTTCAATATTTGCATGATGACCTGATTTAAGTACTTCAGGCACATCCAAACCTTCAAAATGATCTGGCTTTGTATATTGTGGGTAATCTAATAGACCATCCACAAATGAGTCTTGTACGTGTGATTGCTCATCGGATATAGCATTCGGAAGTCTCCGAATAATACTGTCTAATAAAACCATCGCAGGGAGTTCACCGCCAGAAAGTACATAATCCCCAATTGACCATTCCTGATCAACGTATTGCTGGATTAAGCGCTCATCGACACCTTCATAACGTCCACACAGTACAATCAATCCATCATATTCGATAAAATCTTTGACTGCAGTTTCGTTTAAGGTCTTTCCTTGTGGAGACATATACACCACAGGAACGTTCACTATACCTGCTTGCGTCGCAAGCTCTTTGGCATGTTGGATTGCTTGAGACAAAGGCTCAGCCATCATCACCATACCTGGACCACCACCAAATGGACGTTCATCCACTCTTTTGTAGTTGCCCTCAGCATAATCGCGAGGATTAATACAATGGACTTGTATCAAATCACGTTTTGCTGCACGCCCGCTAATACCATAGGCTGTAATCGCTTCAAACATTTCAGGAAAAAGCGTAATCACTGCAAAAAACATCGCAGATTCCTCTATTTTCGAAATGCATTAATCCTTAAAGGATTAGTAATCTACGCCCCAATTAACGTAAATACGACCAGCTTCTAGATCAACACGCTGTACCACATCTTTATGCCATGGAATCATACGCTCTTCAGCATCAACGCTCTCTGGTGTTGCGTGAACCACCATCACATCGTTGGCACCTGTCTCAAACATTTCATGGATTTTACCGAGATTGACTTCTTGTTCAGCTTCATCCAAACCTAACACTGTTAAGCCTTTCAAATCTGACCAGTAGAACTCATCCATTCCTGCTTTCGGAATTTGCGTTTTTGAAATCCATACATCAGTTCCAACCAAGCTATCTGCCCCGGTGCGATCAATTACACCTTTGAGCGAAACAACCAAGCCTTTACCATGCGGTTTCCAACGTTTTACATCGACACTTTGCCAACCTTCTTTAGTCTCAATATACCAAGGAAGATAATCAAAGATGTTGCTCATAGGTTCTGTATTGGAATAGATCCAGAGCCACCCATTTAATCCATATGCTGAACGTAACTGTCCAATCTGAATACGATCTTCGGGAACATTCTGTGTTGGTTTCATGGGCTACCTACTACTTAATTTAAAATTATGCAGCAACTGCAGCTTTCTTAGCTTGATTAGCTAAAGAAGCAACACGTTCAGACGGTTGAGCGCCTTGAGCAACCCAATGAGCAAAACGTTCAGTATCTAAACGAACTTTTTCTGCTTTACCTTGAGCTGTAGGGTTGAAGAAACCAATACGTTCGATGAAACGACCGTCACGTGCATTACGGCTATCAGTCACAATGATTTGATAGAACGGACGTTTTTTAGCACCACCGCGTGCAAGACGAATTACAACCATGATAGAACCTTATAGTTTTTACGGATTATCTGTGTATCGACCATCGATACATTTCAAACCCCTTTCATAGAGGGCGGTATTTTACTTTAAATTCTAAAAAAGGGGAAGAATAAATATGCGCTGTCCACAGTTTAGAATTTAAATTATTTTCAGTTCCAGCTTGAGTTAGCATCTAGTGCACAAGCGGTGATTCCTTTAGACCAAAACTTTTGCTGTCGATGATTCAAACAAATGACTCCATCATGCTCCATGTGCTGACCATTAATAGGTGTAGCGACCAGTGTCCAAGAAGTGGGGGTAACATTAGTGAGCGCTAAAGTATATAAACTTTGCCCTTGGCTTGGCATTACCCCAGAGTGTTGTAACTGGGTAAGATCGACAGGAACTTCTTCGTCATTAACAATCGGTACAAAAGAGAAATTGGCAATTTTAAAACGTTGTAATCGTTGAGCGACTTCTAACATTTCAGCTTGAGCTTCAGTTCTTTTGGTTTTACGCACTGATTCCTGATAAGACGGATAAGCAATCGCTGCTATGATGGCAATTAATGCGACCACAATCATTAATTCGATTAATGTGAACCCGCGAGATCGTATCACCATGAATCCTGTCCCTCACCACATGTCATACTATCGACATCAATATTTTTAAGCGTTTTATTTTTACAGCGCACTCCTGTATGCGACATTAAAAAGCTATAGTTATAACCATCCAGACTCTCCGCAGTCAGCACCCAAGACTGACCTGTTCCAGCAGCTAAAGCAATTTTGTATTTAATCGCAGCACCCGTCGCACCGCGCGGTGCAACAGAAAGCTCATTAGGAATTTGATAATTCAAGTAATTAAAATTACGTGATTTATGTTTATTTAACTCGACTGCGATTTGAAGTAATTGCTCCTGAGCTTGACTAGCATTTGCACGGCGCACATATTCTTGATACGAAGGAATAGCGACTGCGGCCAGAATTGAAATCACAACGACAACAATCATCATTTCAATAAGTGTAAAACCTGAGTGAGATGGAAATGGAGTCTTCATACCCTTATTGCTCACCTTTGCGACCTAGCTTTTCATACCAACGCTGTGGAATTAAACACATCTCAGTTGCCTCACCTTCACCAAAACTACCGGTTACAGTCAATGCAATACGCCCACTAGTACTGATGCAATAGTTTTTGGCACTGGTATTCCCTTTTGCAGGTGGCGGTGGGCAAGTCTCGCCCTCACATTCAAGTGGATTTTCATCATCTGTATCATCTGCACTACTCCCTTTTTGACCACCGACGGTGACTGTATGAATACCGACACCCAATACGCCACGTGCATCACTTAATTGACTCGCACATTGGCCAAAAGGCAAACAGAAGGCAGTGATCATACTTTCACCTTTCACTCCCGCACCGCAATCACCCGAAATACCAGGTTTACTCGAATCAAAAGTCGAAACATAAAGCTTGTAGTTCATGGCCAAAGGCTTGCCATAAACTTTTTCACTTTGTTTTTTATAGCCACTACAGCCTGAAAGCGTTCCGTCTACTCCTGCTGTACAGTTTTGGAAACGATAGTACCAACCATCTTTATCTTTATAACTCGCAACCAATTCCTCATTTTCAAAACGATTAAGTTCAGTAATTTCACCTAAATGATTTTTAGTTAAATTTACTGTATGACGTGTAGATGAGGTGAATAAATTACGACGTGCGACATCTTTATCATAGATGTTATAAATCGCATCATAATCATAGTTTAGTTCAGTTGTTATAAAGTCTTGAAGTGGGGTACTTCGATTACCACTACCAATTGACACTACAGCGAAAGTTTCACCATCTTGGTTATAGAGAGAGAAACTTGGCATCTCATAGAAACGTGGGCTTTTCGACCTATCAGTAGCATCACTCATTGAATCAAACAATCGAATAGGATTCTTTGCAATTGCACCCAATTTAGTTTGTTTATTATCAAAATCTACTCTAAATAACTGCCCTGCTAAATCACCGAAATAAATATGATCAACCAGATCATCACCATCACGATCTACGGTACGGACTTCATTCACCACACTATATTTTAATTCACTATGCTTTGTAGCAATTACGCCAGATTCAGTCGTTGCTGGTGAAGTGGTTGCAACATTGTCACTGGTCCACCAGAGCAAGTCACCATTTTCCGCATCGAACATGTAGACGCCAGCACCTCTTTTGTTGGTTTGGTTGTAATCGTGATGTTCATAACCCGCGTACAAACCTTTGACACCATTGGTACGTGCATCACCATCTTCACCTCCAGCATCATAACCGCCACCGACAAACATGACGCGCTTACGTTCACCACCCCAATTGATCCATGTTATTGATGGTTTCGACCAGCTTTGTCCCATATAAGACAGCTCATTAAAAGTCTTAGCAGAGTTACCGCTGTACACTTTTTGTGATGCAGGATCGATATGAAATTTTAATTCAGGGTTATCAATATCAGCTAAGTCCAAAGCATAGTAGCTTCGTCCACCCATGCGTAATCCGCCATAAGCCATTTGAACGCCATGTTGATTCTCACCACGCCCTTCGCCGACCACCAGATTGCCATCTTCATCTACAACATATTGTGTATATAATGACCATGCACCATCAATACCATAGAATAGCTTTTCCATTCCGCCCGTGGTCACACTCGATAAACGAAATGCTTCTTTTTGGTTTTCGATCATTTCATCAGGGACGAATGCAAACTTCTCTTTGCCTGTTTCAGCATCTACAACATGTAATAGACCTTGCGTACTGCCAAATAAGATATAGTCTTCACGGTCAACTGATTCCATTGCTTTAGTGGTTGCGTTGTAAGACAACTTACCTTTATTGGTCACAAGCACTGGTTCAGAATGCATCACTGCACCCATTTGTCTTAATGCAGGAGAAGCAATTAAATCATCTACGCTGGTTGGTGGATTATTGACATCAAGGTTATATCCTAAGAGTGAAACCAAATAACCTCGATTTGGATCCAAGCCGTAAGTTGCATCGGTTAAATCATCAAGCTCAACCTGTCTTAATTCCCCCGTAGGACCAAAATGAGTCGTATCGCCAGTCGAAGCCTTACGATTGGTAAACAATTTACGTTCTGCTGTTTTATCCTCTTTAGCCCCTAAAACCAGTTGCGACCAAGCACCACCTTTCGCAGAAAATTTACGACTACCAATGGTATTCTCATCGGCATTTTCAACACCAGTATCAATCGACTTAGCCCAAAAATCATAAACAGCAGAACTTATATTTCCAGTATTTTCATCTAAAGTGGGCTCTCGTAGACTACCATCTGTGTTGAAAACACGACTGTCATTTTTACCAACCAGAATCCCTCCATCCGACACTTGATACTTTTTCAAATTCCCTAGCCACAATTGGTAGTTTGTATCGGGCGTTGGTTGAAAAGTTTGATAATAAGCATCGTCTTGAAGTTCTGCAGGATTTAATGCATCACGTGGAACAGTTGGTGAACCAGTAGTCACTGATGGAATCTCTTGAGATAGTGTGCTAATAAAATCATTCACACTGTCTACGACATCTTTAGATTCATTGCCTGAGTACCATCCCCCATCAGATAAAACACCCCATCTTGCGGCATTCTTGATATCACTGTCGGCATCTGAGCCATTAATATTACTAATATTTTCCTGTTGCGATAACTCTTTACTAAACGAAGGAATACTATTGAATTCACTACCAAAACCTACGACTGCTGTTTTTAATGCAGGGCGACCTTGATGTATAGCTGATCGTTTTATTTGCTGCGAAAAGGCATGAATACAATCCCACCCATTTGCTGAGTTAGTACAAGAAAAAGAATCATTATTTAGCGCTTTTCGCATTAAGTCACGCGCTTGTTCATTATTACTCGGCACGCCATCTGTCAGTACATAGACGCCTTGACCACTACATTGGCTACTGCTGGGATCATCAATTTGATTTTGAATACTGGTTGGAATGATATAGTTATTGCCAGATGTTACACCTGAACCAGCATAATCAAACCCGCTATTTGTTGCGCCTTTGGTGGTTGTACCCCATAAAGACGCTACAGCTTCTGCATAGGCATGTGCTGTAGGTGTACCACCACGTGCCCCTAATTTTGCAATTTCATCTAACATTAATTGTCGCTGGGTCTTACCATTGATAATCGTACCGAGCTGTCTTGCTGGAATACGCACCTGACCCCTTACGTTATCAGCAGTATTCGGGCGTCCCTCGCTGTCAAAACCTGTAGGTCTTGAATATGTTGTTAATCCGATTACTTTATCATCTGTCAAAGGGGTGATATTTTTTTGAGCATTTCCATGTAGCAGGTCGAACATCCCATCCTTGACTCGTGTAATCCGGTCATAGTATTTACGGCTCATACCTGCATAGTAATAATCATAACTATTTGTTCTTTCAACATATAAAGAACTTAAATCACTTGGAGCACTGTCAAATCGACTTCCCCATTTACAATTTGATCGAGTATTACTTTCGTTAGTACATGCCCAATAACGACTTCTATTCCTTTCCTTTCTATATTTATATGTTGGTGTATCTATAGCTTCACAATAATAGCGATAGTAACTTGGTGAACCATTGGTTGATAACTCTCGATCACTACGTGCAATAGTAACCCCACTTGGAACGTCACATGAATCTTTATCACCTATTTGTTGCGGTGCCCCCATACTCCCTGAAATATCCAATGTAAACATCAAAGTCACATCACCTGACTTTGCATTCTGATAGATATCAATATCACTAGCCTGACTGACGCTAGTCGCAATTAGTGCAGTTGTGCCTGCTGTTATACTGGCTGCTAAAACTTTGTAACGGCAGGAAGCTAAAAAATTAAGCTTTTGTTTTTTCATTTCATTCCCCAACATCTATACAAAGTCTTGAACAATCACATACTCAGTCGCATGTGAAGTAAAAGGTACGTTTAAATCACTCAAGCATTCTGTCACCGTTCGACGACTATCAGCATCGATAGCAACAGTTGTCCCATCAGGAACCACAACATCACTCATATGATTACTAAAACAGTTATTAATATCTTCAGGATCAACTGTTGAAAGGGTTGGCATTACAGATACCGCAAATACTTTCACAGGCTTACTGCGATCAAATTTTACGATTTGTTCATCGGTACCAAATTGCGCACCGAAGAATGGATCATTTTCCGAAATACTCGAAAATTTCACCGCGACTTGCGTCATGACAACGCGACGCCCACTGGTAAAGAAGTTCGTTTCTTGCTCTTCTGCATCGCAGTAACCCGCTGTTCCAAGCTCATTATTTGTAGGAGCTGAAGCACCTGCTTTCCAATAAATGATACTTGCACGGCTAATATCAAAGAATTTACTTTCTGCACCGCGATAGCAGAACACCAATTCTTTTTCCTTATCATTGACACCGCTGATATAACCGAACATACCACTCGCGCTCAGTGACTGAATAATATTGTCTTCACGTTCTATATTGAAAAATGCTGAGTCTGCATTTTGGGTAAGCAGTTGTTGAGCTTGGCTATTGGTCGCAATATTTAAGCTAACGACACTCTGTTTGACTGCTAAAGTTCCCAAAGTTGTAATTACCAGTAATAAAAACAAGACAACAATTAAAGTTGCACCATGTTGATTACGCATCATTGTCCACGCTCCCCAAATGTATTTCTTAATGCAACAGTCTGTGTGACCACTTGACGTACATATTTAGGAGCATTATTAGTAGGTTCAGTAATTTGGACGGCTTGATCGAGTACTTGGAAAACTTGATCATCTGCAAAAGTTTGATCGCGTCCCACCGATTGAAGTGATCGCATTAAAATACCTAACTGAACGGACAAAATTCGTGGTCTTGGCGAGTCTAGATTTAAATACGTGTTCGCATCGACATAGCGGTGATTTTCTTGATTTTGAATGCCATACAACACTCGAAATTGATCCACACGCTTTAAGATAATTTGCTCATCTTGATCAAAGTTAGTAATACTGGTCGGTGTACCTTCTAGAGCATAATGCCCAGCGTCACAAAAGAGCGCCAAAGGATGGTTAGGCTCTGAATCACCCGCATTTTCATCAACAGCTAAAAAGTAACGTTGCACCACCATTTGACGACCTTGCTCTCGTGTGAATTCAAGTGCATTGCCTTCACAATCAAATCCACCATACCAACGATCATCCGTGGCACTGGTGGTTTCTTTATCATCCCAAATATATTGCGGTAAGAACTGAATCGTAAGCTGGTCACTTTGAACATCCACAACATTCGATGCATTTACATTGCTTCTAGAAAGATGATCTGCTCCAACAGCTATTGGCAAATTTGAATGATTAAAACCATCTGCAGCTGTAAAAACCAACCCACCATAAGCTGTCGTATCATTAATACTGGATTGAACTGTATTCAAATTACTTAAACGGACATCTTTTAAAATAAAATTGAGCCCAAAATTTGCATCGTCCTGTAAACCTGATTGTCCTGTTTGTAAGGCTTGGCTTTTTAAAGCCGTTAGAAAGAGCATTGTTGCAGATGCAGCAATAATTAATCCCAAGGCCAATGCAATCAGCAACTCAACTAAGGTGAAGCCGACCTGATTTTTCATTTTAGTAGACCTCCATGATCAAACAAGTCGAGTTGGGAGCATATGATGTTCCAGAAGTACAATCCCCTTCCTCTGGAGAAGCTTCTGAGGCAGCAGCTGTCGCTGCTGTGTCATCCCAAGCAACATAGATACAATTACGCCCATCTGCATTACCTTGACAATCAAGAATATTGACCGTCATACCCATTGTTCTAGCTTTGCGAGCGACTTGAGCCACGTCAAAATCAGCAAGTTGATGACTTAAACAATTGTTTGTAAAACAATTGACGGTAGAGTTGATTTGCTGACTTGCAGTATTTAATTGATCAATATAAGTGTTTTCAGCACCACGATTCACTCGCATTCTTTCAGCTAAATCACGTGCTAAATTAATAGCTTGAATACGTGAACTACTTTCAGCTGTTGCTTCAACGGCGCGATATTGCAGTGCAATAAACCCCATCACCCCAATCGATAAAATTAAAAGTGCAACAAGAACTTCCATTAAGCCAACACCAAGTTGACGACGATATTGCATCATTCACATGTCCCTTCTGTGACTTGTTGAATATGTCCCATTCTGGAAATATTAATAATTTGGGCTTTACCTTTTGGTTCACTACAGAGGGTAATAATGGTGTCAGTAGTCGCATTACGAATACCACCATTTAAACCGTAGTGAATACTTGTTGGACTGTTTTTTAAATACACTGAACCATAAGGCATCCAGTGCATTTTAATATCTGTATTAATAGGTAATATTGTTTCTTCTTTTAATTTTAATTCAATTTCTATCATTCGACGTTCAAGTACAGCTTTTGAGCGGGCTTGATTTAAAATACTAATCAGTTCAGTAGTACTTTTTTTTAAATTTTGATGCACAATCATATTACTAAAAGATGGTGCAGAAATAGTTGCAATGATTGCAATTACAGCAACCGTGACCATTAACTCAATTATGGTAAATCCAGATTTAATGCGCACAAGTTTCCCCAAAACCTTTTGGCGTGATTACAATAACATTCAAGTGATTTCATATTCAATTAATATAACGACAGAGCACATTAATAATCAGACAAGCGTTATTTTTAATAATTAAAAAATAGATTAACATCACACTATTAAGTTTATTCTTGAATAAAAACACAATTAATTCTGATGGAATTAATCAACTATTAAGTTGTATAAAATAAAATCAATTATAATCTTTTTTTTATTTTTAAAATAAAAAAAGCGGATATTTAAATATCCGCTTTTAAAATATATCATTACCAAGTTTCAGTACAATTATCAGGTGGTATTACTTGATCATCATTATCTTTTGAACTGGTTACTTTTGCAGCATCATTTTTTTTAAACCAGCATCTCACGCCATTAGAATGAATGGATATTGCACCGTCGCCTTTTTGCCCACTACTTGTATTTGGTCTTGCAACCAGTAACCACGATTGTGGATCTGCCCCAGCAGTACCTAATCCGATTCCATTAGCATCTGTCAAAGTAATGTTATAATTTACATCACCTTGCGTTGGAAATGTACTTCCCCCATAGTTATCGAGATCCACACCTATATAACTATGATTGGCTAATTTATAGTTTTCAATGTTTTGAGCCAGTTGTATTAAGTGTGTTTGCATCTCAACACGCTTAGTCTTTCTAACATGATTGGTATAGCTTGGATATGCTATTGCCGTAATGATCGCAATAACAGCGACTACGATCATCAACTCAATTAAAGTAAAACCTTTCGAATCACCAAGTTTCGCCACCATCACTCTCCGCTCCACAATCTAAAAAAGTCACTTTTGAAGCCAATTTATTACGACACTTCACCCCTTGACTATTAAATAGATAAGTATAATTTTTAGCATCTACTGGTGTCGCTCGCATCACCCATCCTGTTCCTTCCGTAGCAAGACTAGTGGTGACAATCTTTCCATCCTTATCGAGCGAAGCTGTACCCACTATATTAATATTGTATTTTGCAGGATCACCAACTGCCTCAGTCGTAGGACTATAGTTTCGATAACTAAAATTGCGAGACTTGTAAGTCTCTAGTGCTTGAGCAATTTGCAACATTCTTGCTTCAGTAGCTTTAGCATGGTTTCTTAATACATACTCTTGATAGCTCGGTAAAGCAATTGCGGCAATCACCGAAATGATAACCACCACAATCATAAGCTCAATGAGTGTAAATCCTTTGTTTCTTTTCATTCAGCCACCCACTTATTTAGCATACCAATTCATCGGTTTTGTCTGAGAGATACACGCCCATTCACCAGTCCCGCTGATATTGCCTCCTAATTGAAGACCACCACAATTCCCTTGACTTGACTCTTTAGCTACCAAAGCATTTCCTAAAATACCTTTACCTAATGCTGCTGATACAACTTCATTGCCTAACTTATCCTCCTCTGTAGCTGGCCTCCACCCTGTGCTTGTTTCAGCAACGCTATCTAAGTTTCCAGCTTTGTCTAAGCACACACCGAAAGGTAAACAGTAATACTGTCTGAATGACTCACCAATAACCCTCACTTGGCAAGGATTTGACTCACCTAAACTACGACTCTCAGGATCATAGGTAGAAAGAACGAGTGTATTTTTGATCACAGTAGGTGCTTCAAATGCCTTAATTCCTCCAGCTTTTCTAAATGCTCCAGTTGCACTTCTTTCCACCCCATCAGCATTACTTGATAACGAACGATACCAGCCATAATTAACCGAAGTATTTACGGATGCATATGGATATAGGCTTGAGCGCATTGCTGCTATTCCCGATGTTTTTGCAACAACTTGAGGATCTTTCAGCATCTGTTCCATGGTGATGTTGTTTAAAGTTAATGTGGCGCTATAGTTCGTATTGATATCTGATCTCATCACATCCACATCAATAATCCCGTATACATTATTGGTTGGACGCCCAGTCAATGCCTCACCTAGCGTTTCGGGTCTATCTCGACCTACAGGTGCAACATCCAACGGAGAACTACGATCACCAGACGCAATACCGACCAATAAAAACTTCTGGTTCAGTTCACGATGCATGGTTAGAGTAGGTGTTTCATAAAAACGTGGATTATCTCCATTCGTAATATCACGACCTTCTACGTCAGTCGCTAAATTTGCCAATCGCACTGCACGAACACCAAAACTCTGTGAATTAGCGGTATTATTAGTATTATTTAAATCAACTCTAAAAACCTGACCACCTAAGTCACCAAAATAAAGATGATCCACCAGGTTATCGCCATCAGTGTCTACTGTAGATATATCACTTACAATACTATGCACCATATGTTCATTATTTAAGTCTGCATTCGTATTACTGACCCAAAGTAAACGCTCACCTGTTTCAGCGTCAATTATATAAACTGCATTTCCTTTAGCTTTTGTCTTATTTGAACAACTGTTTCTAAATGTTGAAGATTTAGTCAAATCTGCACTATAGTCCGTATTTAGCTTGAAGCGCGGATCTTCATAACACATGTCATAACCGCCTCCGACAATTATGACTCTCTTAAATTTTCCATCCACTTTCATATTCGCCAATACTGGTTTTGACCAAGATTGTCCCATAGAACCATATTCATCCTGAGATGGATTGATTCTAAATTTAAATTTAGGGGACGATGGATTACTAATATCTAAACCATAGTAACTACTTCCACCCATTCTTAAACCACCGTAGATAGAAACTTTTTCTGCTTTTACTCTGGTAATTGGGTTATTTTGGCTATCTGTAGTTTCTTCAAAATTGTAGACTGGATCCACTACCCAACTTGCATCAGTACCATGTGCAACACCATTCTCATGAGTTGACGTTTTTCTCAATGCTAATGATTGCCAAGAATCTTCTAATATATCCGATGGAATAAATGCAAACTGCTCAATACCTTGATCAGCGGTTACCAGCCTAAGTGCACCATCCATCGTTCCAAATAAGACTGATTGATTACGATCTGACTGTAATTCGCCATTGGCATCCAAAGTACCTGAATACGTGACTTGAACTGGCATAGAGTGTGAAATACCACCAAAACTATTCCACTCAGTCTCTAAAAGAGTCTGTGCTAATTGCTCTGCATTCGGTACAGCAACATCATTAATTTCAAGGTTATAACCCAAAAAATTCAGTAATTTTCGTTTCAATTGATTTGAAAACTTCAAAATGACTGGATTTTCAGTGAATTGATTCGCAATATAAGCAATCGTTCTTTCATCACTTTTGATGCCCGCAGGAATTTTCAATAACGATGCATCACTTGATAAGTCATTACTTAAAACATCGTCTTTAACAGTATAGTTGGTATAAAGATTTCGGATATTGGTCGGATTTGCAATGGTCGGCATGCTGATATTGGCATACGCTCCCCCTTTATAAACATCGCCTCCTTCATTACTTGATTCACCCCAAATATCTCTAACAGATAAATCAAATTCACCTCTGATATTGAAAATGTTTGTGCCATCTTCATCAACTGAAGTCTTTAAAACACCATCGACCACATGATATTTTTTGAGATTCCCCGCCCAAAGTACATCATCTGAACCTGGATTAGGTTTAAAGGTACGCACATATCCAAAAGGTTGTACACCCGTTGGATTTAAGTCATCAACAGGCACCGACCATGCACCTGTGGTGAGAGGTTCAATTGTTCCTTGACCTAGGCCATGAATCACCCTTAATACGCTAGTTGTTACTTCTTCTGTCGTTTTGGCCTGGAAAAAGCCTCCATTACCGAAGCCAGTTTCACTATTTCTAAAAATTGTTTCGGCATTCGTAACTTCTTCTTGATCTGTTTTGACTGACCAATAAGAACATGAATCCCCAACTAAAGCTGATCCTAAGCGACATGCATTAAGTGTCCCAACGGATGATGAAGTGTTTATATCTCCTGCAAAATCTTTACCAAAACCAACAAAAGCTGTTTGAATTGGGCGTTGCTTAGGATGAGTACCACCGTATAATTTTCTAGCGAAGGCTCCCATACACTTCCAGCCTCCCCCGCTATTTGTTAACCCATCAGCTAGATCACAAGAAAAGGAGGTATCATTTAACGATTTTGCCATGATCGCTGCAGACTGGATATTATCTGTATAGTTAGGTTGCCCATCTGATAAAATATAAATACCCTGTCCATCGCACGTAGCATTGTTTTCAGGTAATGGACTAATGTAATTGGTAGAGTTTTTTGATGTTGAAACAGAATTTGCAAAGCCACTAATTGCTGGATAAGAAGAAGAAGCTTCACTAAATGTATTTGAGGAGTAGTTTTTTATAGACCATGAATCCTGTGTTCGAGAAGCATATTCAGTATAATTAGACAAACTAGGCATATTAGCCATATCATAAATATAACTGCTCCAACCGGAGATACACTCTCCATCTACAAAGCTTTCACATACCCTGTAAGCGGTAGATCCCCAGACTTCTAGGGCATTTCTTTTTTGGTAATTTATCGTTGGATCAACAGTATTTGTACCTAACAAATACGCTGCAGCCTCAGCATATGCATGTGCAGTTGGTGTAGAATAACCTGCAGTAATACTAGCAATTTCTTGTTTGAGTAATTTTCTGTGCTCAGAATTTACAGTCCCCAGCCTTCGTGCAGGAACCTTAATAACGCCAGAAATATGGTCATTATTGGAGTAATAGCCCAATCCTATGTAGACATTTTCAAGTTCGGAATCTGTACTATTCAACATTGCAAACATCCCATCTTTGAGACGACTTAAACGATCATACCGTTTCTCCCCCCCTGAAACTTGACAGTAATTTCTCGTATACGTTATCTCAGGAAATATTATGTCCCCTTCAAGATCTTGTTCAAATTTAGTTTTACCATCAGCCCCAGTTGCACTACATAAAGCATAGTTCCCTGTTCCATCAGTATTTCTAAATTCATCATAATCTTCAACAATCGAGTTATTAGCTGAATCATCTGCAATCATCCCCATACTACCCGATCGATCTAGCATCATAATCAGGGTTTTTTGACCGTCAGTACCTGGACCTGCATATATCTGTAGATCTGAAGCACTTAATGGCGACACAACTGTTAATAGAGCTCCGCCTAAAACATATAATTTTATGATTTGACTTAAATATGAAGTCTTCATTTTTCCCCCTACGTCCTTAACGACGAGCCCTATTTCTATTACATCTTAATTTTAAGTTGGTTTTGAAACTTCTACTAAATCAGTAGCTAAGTTAAATTCTTGTATTTGCGACTCTACAGCAATTCCATACTGACGTAGACAATCTGCTAAAGTACTAAGTTCTGGATGGTCTTGATTGTCATTTAATCTTGGTTTCGTTGTCCCCAAACATTCATCTTGAACTGTCGTTAAACTTGTAGTTGAATAACTTGGTAACATTGCTGTAGTTTTAACTCTAAACCTGTAATTTCCCGTTAAATTTTGTCCCAAATGAGAAGCTCCGCTTACGTTAGTTCCCTCAGGCAAAAATTGCCCTTTCTCGACAGTTCCACTCTCATTCGAAATTAAAGAAACCGCTACTTGAGTGACGACAGCATCTCGTGCACTACCATAATCTGTAGTAAGCGAACAAAAACTATTTGCATTACCTTGAATCAAGCGCATCTGATCCGTCGTGATCTTTTCACCAGTGGTTGTATAAGGTGATATTTGAGCAACATTATTTATTTGCGCGAAATTTTTTTGGGTCTTAGGTCGATAACAGAACACATACTCACGATCAGACAATCCATTCTTTAATGCAAGCCCGATAACATTATCTAAACGACGGAGAGTATTTGGTTCCATATTACGGATAATATACAAAGGCGTATCAGCAGATTGGTTTAACAGTTGCGTCACTTGGCTATTTGTTGAAATTTTCAAACCCGTCATTGCATAACGTACAGCAAGTGTCCCTATAACGGTGACCAGAACCAATACAATCATGGTTGTAATCAGTGTTACGCCCTTTTGATGTGAATAAAGATTCATAGCCTGTCTCCCAATGCATTACGAAGACCAACTGTTTTCACATAAATCTGCCGTGCAAATTTATTTTGCTTATTTGTATCAGTCGGTTTTTTTAGCTTGATATCTCGTCCCAAAATTGAGTAAGTTTTATTAGGATCTATCTCTGAGCCTGTAATCTCATTAGATGATTTAACCAATACTGACATTTTTATTACTTCAACAGCTGGTATTTGTGTATTTCCTGTTCGAGCTGCTGCTACGGCATCTCGATACTCTTGAACAGTGAAGTATCTAAAATCATTACCTACTCGAGCACCTAAAAGAAATCCGAAATAATCCACATCAGGAATAATAATTTCTCCATCATTATCCGCAGAAAAACCAGTCAAAAACTTAGGATTCCGTTGAACACTTGCTGCAGTCGTAGCGGGCGAATTTGCATCGCAAGCCAAACCATAACGGGGTAAGTTCTGATCATAAGCAGGCAAATTGTTATCGACTCTGAGGAAATAACGTTGAATAACGCGATCTCCTTTAAATATAGTTTTGCCTTCACAATTATGCATATCTTGCGGTGCTACAAACTGAATCGTTAATTGATCACTTCCTCTATCTGTATTTCCAACTGAACTCCCCCCCTCCACATCAGCAGTTTGAGTTAGTATTGCATTACTATAAGCAGTCGTCTCATTCGTGTTACCAACGGCCAAATTGACGTTTGTTGCGGTTGGTAAACCCGTAGTAAAAATGATGCCACCAAATGGAGTTTGGTCATTTAAAATTCTATTTTCCACATTTTGATAATTCGCCAATCTTAGGTGATCAGCCACATATTCAAGTCCAAAGATACCACTGTCTTGAATATTAAGCACACCTTCCTGCAACTTAGAACCTTTTAAACCATTAATAAATAAAGATAATCCTGCAGCAACTACAATTAATCCTAAAGCAATCGAGATCATTAATTCAACTAGAGTAAAACCCTGTTGTAATTTATTTTTTGTATTCATCAGTAGGCCTCCATCATCAAACAACGTGAAGACGGAACATAACTTCCTGTATTACTCATACAGTTTGAATAATTTATTGTCGCTACACTTCCCGAAAATGTTGTTTTATCCCAAGCAGAAAATAAGCATAAGCGCCTTAAATTATTAGGTGTCGTCGTTGCTATACCAGGGCAAGTGGCAATGGCAAGTCTAATCCCATACTCTTGCGCTTGTCTGGAAATGTCATAGGATTCGAACATTGCAAACTCAGAACCCGTACATAGCACTTGGTTGCACTGTTTAGTTGCTGTCAGCGGTGTGCTAGTTGTATTCAAAGAATAGGTATTAATACTGGTCAAATAATCTGCTTTAGACTGATTATTTATACGCATACTTTCTGAAATTGACTGCATAAAATGCATTGCCTGGGTTTTAATAACAGCATCTTGTGAGGCTTGAATAGCACGAACTTGTAAAGCCACAAATCCCATGACAGCGATTGCGATAATGAGTAGTGACACCAGTACTTCAATCATGCCCACACCAGTCTGATTTTTTCTATTCATGTACATGTCCCATCTGTGAGCATTGAAACACTACCCATTCTTGATATGCTTATTCTTTTGGACTTCTTAAGCACAGAATTACAAATACTAATACTTGTCGTTGTTGCATTAAAATTTTCAACTGTTCCATTGGGTAAAAATGTAATTGAGAAAGCTGTTGTTTTTTCAATGATCTTATTGTTATCTTCTGGCATCCAGTTAAATTCTAGATTGGTATTATCCCTCGACGAATTTACATTTACTGCAACGCCTTGACGTAAAGTGAGTGCTTGGTTTCTCGCCGTACTTAAAAGAAGAATAAGGTCTTTAGTTTGGGTGTTTAACCTTTGTGTTTCAATTGATGTTTGAAATCTGGGTACTGCGATTGAAGCAATAATTGCGATAATCGCGATCACAATCATTAGCTCTACTAAGGTAAAACCCTGACGTAATTTGATCATTTATTCCCCAAAGTTCTTCTTATCTTTTAATTACAATAATATGGTTGTGATACCACAAAATAAATACAGTTTAGATGAAATGTACTAAATTCAAGATAACTGGGATTTAGTTATCATTCTTTAAGGTTGCAAATTAAGCTAAACAACCTTGATCAGTCTCAACCAGAGTAAAATCACCTAACGGCGTAATCTCAAGTTTCATCTTATAATTTGAATGATTTACATGAGCAACATCGATACATTGAATAGAAGGTTGGTATTTAACACGCCCTGTCATGTCAAACTGAATTGAATATGAATTTTTAAAAAGTAACTCATTAGAGTTCAAATAGTAGTTCGTCAATGAATCGCTTTGACGATCATTGGACGTAAAATGAAAATTCACATTGCGTTTTATTTTAACGGCTTGTTCCCGCGCTTCATTCATCATTGCGACAATTTTTTGAGCTTCATTCAAGCTATTCTTTTTCTCAAAAAATTGAACAATATTTGGAATTGCTAAAGTCGACACAATAGCAAATACACTTAGGGTAATCATGAGCTCAATTAAGGTGAAACCACCATTTAAAGTCTTCATTCTTATCACTATATGGTTCATTTAATGATAAAAATTTAAACCTTTTTTACAAAAAAACAAAATAGTGCAGATAAATGGTATAGAAAAGTAGATAGAATCACATTTTTAAAAAATAACCCTACCTTATTGCTATTTATTACCTTTATTTTTATTACCTTTATTGTTAAGCCTGAATAACATTTATGCGAAGCTCTTTAGGCAAACTAAAGGTAATATTTTCTTCTCTGCCTGCCAATTCCTGAGGCACACTCGCCCCCCAATCTTGTAAACGCTGTAAGACTTGTTTAATTAAAATCTCAGGTGCTGAAGCACCAGCAGTGACACCCACTGTTGCAATATTTGCAAACCATTGCTGTTGTAACTCATCTGCATTATCAACGAGGTAAGCATGTTTACCCATTCGTTCTGCTAACTCACGTAAACGATTGGAATTCGATGAGTTTGGCGAGCCTACAACTAAAACCACATCACACTGACTTGCTAAATCGCGTACAGCATCTTGTCGATTCTGCGTTGCATAACAAATATCATCTTTACGAGGACCTTGAATCGCAGGGAATTTTTGACGCAATGCATCAATGACTTTCGCCGTATCATCTATAGATAAAGTCGTTTGAGTCACAAAAGCGAGTTTTTCAGGGTTATTTACAGCTAAAGCCCGAACATCATCTTCATCTTCAACCAAGTAAATTGAACCACCATTTTTGAGATCATACTGACCCATAGTCCCTTCAACTTCTGGATGCCCTTCGTGGCCGATCAAGATTGCCTCAACACCTTCACGCGCATACTTAGTGACCTCAATATGCACCTTGGTTACCAAAGGACACGTTGCATCAAAGACTTTTAAACCACGGCGCTGCGCTTCTATTTGAACGGCTTTAGATACACCATGTGCACTAAAAATGACAATATTATCATCAGGTACTTCATTAAGCTCTTCAACAAAAATTGCGCCACGCTGGCGTAGGTCGTCGACAACAAATTTATTGTGTACTACTTCATGGCGAACATAGATCGGTGGACTAAAAGTTTCAAGCGCGCGATTTACAATCGCAATGGCACGATCTACCCCTGCGCAAAAACCACGTGGATTCGCCAATACAATTTCCATAGGATCCTCGATGCTCACTTAATTTTTCGGACGATTCACAATAAATTTGCAAACAAATGTGCGAATAGCTATTTTGTTTGAAACCCGTCTACTCTAAAATAGAGAAGATATTTTATCATATCAGGAAAAATATCATGTCGGGTCTCTTGTTTGTCGTTTCTGCTGCATCTGGAACAGGCAAAACATCACTAGTAAAAGCCCTACTTGAGCGCGTAAGCAACTTACACGTTTCTGTTTCACATACGACTCGCGGACAACGTCCTGGTGAACTTGAAGGTGTACATTACCACTTCACGTCTAAAGAAGTTTTTTTAGAGCAAGTAAACCAAGGTGGTTTTATTGAATATGCTGAAGTTTTTGGGAATTACTACGGTACTTCTCAAGAGACTGTGCAGAAGCAACTCTCTAAAGGACATGACGTTTTACTTGAAATTGATTGGCAAGGTGCCGAACAAGTTCGCAAACTATTTCCTGAATCAAAACAAATTTTTATATTGCCGCCTACACAGTTTGATTTACGTCAACGTTTATCTAATCGTGGTACTGATGCGGTGGATGTGATTGAACACCGATTAAGCTGTGCGGTTGAAGATATGCAGCAATACGTCAATTTCGATTACATTATTTTAAATGATGACTTTAATAAAGCTTTGCACGATCTTGAATCGGTGATTAATGCAAATCGCCTTGCTTTATCCCAGCAAGCAGTCCGTCACCAAGAACTGATTCAAAAATTAATTACACCGAAACGTTGATTAAACTTGAGTCTATAGACGAAGGCATTTATACTGTTCAGTCTGTTAAAATTTTACACACAAACGAGAATTCTTATGGCACGCGTAACCGTTGAAGATTGTTTAGACCATGTAGACAACCGCTTTGAGCTTGTACTAGTGGCAAGCAAACGCGCGCGTCAACTTGCTCGTCAAGGTATCGAACCTACTGTTGAATGGGATAACGATAAACCGACTGTTGTCGCATTGCGTGAAATTGCTGAAGGTCATGTAAGCAAAGATATTCTTAAGCATCGTGATCAAGATTATCAAACTTCAAGTTTAGATCTTGCTTTATCTGCTAACAGCTTGAACTTAGACGGATTTTCTTTCCAGTAAGTTTTAATTTATATAATTGAGCTCAGTATTTTTACTGGGCTTTTTTATTGTCTTTTTTTAAGAGAATCAATCGACAAGAACCGAAAAATTTGTTAAATAAATAGATGAGTTATTTAATAGCAAATTGACAATCCACGCGATATGCTGATTGATGAATACATGTCTTTATTTTTTGTTAATTCTGTAATACAAAAGGTGCAATATGCCAGGCCCAATGGTCAGCGAAGCCAAGCAACAACTGAAAATCATTATCGACGCATATTTATCTGAAGCTGATGTCGAGAGGGTTTTGCTTGCCTGCGATTATGCCGATATTGCACATGATGGTGTTACCCGAAAAAGTGGTGAGCCATATATTTTACACCCCATTGCAGTCAGTTGTATTTTAGCGCACATGCGTTTAGACGCCGAAACATTAATGGCGGCACTGCTGCATGATGTCATTGAAGATACTGATTTCAACAAACAAGACATCACTGAGAAATTTGGCAAGACCGTTGCTGAGTTAGTTGATGGTGTGACCAAACTGAGCCATTCAAGCGATAAAGAATATAACAAAGCAGCTTCATTTCGAAAAATATTGCAGGCGACTCTACAAGACCCACGTGTCATTATTATTAAATTAGCAGATCGCTATCATAATATGACTACGCTTGAATCATTACGTCCAGATAAACGTGCACGCATCGCTCAAGAAACCTTTGATATTTTTGTACCGATGGCGCGTTTGGTGGGTATGAATGAAATGGCAGATAACCTTGAGCATCTGTGTTATCAAAACTTAGATTTGGACATGTTTAATAATGTCCAAGAAGCGCTCTTACAGACAAAACCTGAACGTTGTAAATATCAAACGACTTGGGAGATCAACCTCAATCAACTCCTCGTCGAATTTAGCGTTCCAGGTCGAATTAAAAAGAAAAATAACAATATTGAGCTGATCCGACACTTTGTTAAAAATGAAATTGATCTGCAAGAATTAACACATAGTCATGCCTTTGAAATTATTTTACAAAGCATCGCAGACTGTGACCGCTTGGTTGATATTTTAAAGGAAAACTTCCAAGTCTTGAGCTTCCAAGATCATATTCGCTATCCTCTTCCTGGTGGCAATCAATCGCTGATGCTTCGCTTAAAAGGTGAAAAAACTACATTATCACTCACCATTCAAACAGAGTTGATGCGTAAAGCAGCTCGTTTCGGTGTTGTTCTGGGTGAAAATGCACCTCAAACCTGTCGTTCTGCCATTCAAGCATCCATGAAAAACCTAAACACCTTGGTCGGTGGTGATTGTGCGAAGACGACCTTTAGTGATCTTTTGGATTATTTACATCAAGACAAAATTTGGGTGTACACCCCGCATGGTCAACTTCACGAGTTACCACAAGGTGCGACCGCAGTTGATTTTGCCTATTCTGCCAGTTTGTTTTTGGGCAACCATGCGGTCGGCGTAAAGATTAATGGTGAAACAAAACCTTTATCGACCCCGCTTACCAGTGGGCAAGTGATTGAAGTGATCACCGATGTTCTTGCTTCACCTAATCCAGATTGGTTAAGTTTCATTAATACTCAAAAAGCCCGTCGCTCCATCCAAAACATATTGAAAGAACAAGATATTGAGGAGCAGCGATTAGTCGGTCAACAAGCCCTGAATCGTGCTTTGAAGCTATTTAATTTATCCGTAAAAGATTTGAGTCCAGCGGATTGGCATGAGCTTTTACAATGGCGTCATATCCAAAATCGAAACGATTTATATGAACAAATCGCTGTAGGCGACTTATTGCCTCAATTGGTTGCAAATCACCTCTTTTCCCAAGATCAAACCGATCAAAACCAAAGTTCTCGTCTGATTTTAGGCACAGACGGCGTCGATGTAAAATATGCACATTGCTGCAACCCTGTGTTAGGCGATCCTATTCAAGGGCATTTATCCCGTCGTGGTTTGATTGTGCATCGTTCGCGTTGTCATAACTTATTGCATGAGCAACATTTACACCCTGAAAACATCATGCCACTACAGTGGAACGATGAGGAGGAAGCAGAGATTAACTTTAATGCTTACCTTCGCATCGATATTGTTTTAAATGATGAACAGGTGTCTGAACTGATCTACATTTGCCGAAAAGCAAAAATTGGGATCGAGTCTGTCCGTAAATACGAATCAAAAACCTATTTAGATATTGTGGTACACAACCGTCAGCAAATTGCGCAAATCATTCGTGAATTACGTATGCAATTCGGTTTCCCACGTATATCACGTCAGCACATGCCATTGGCTGTACCTGAAGTTTCAAAAGCTGGCTAATCCTATATTCAATTGAATACAGTAGCTTAATCAAAATGACTAAATTAAGTCACTTTAATGTTTGACGAAACGTTTTGATCCTTTATGATGAAATGAGATGAAATAAAGGAGAAATTGATGTCCCGCCAAGTGATTCATACTGAAAATGCGCCTGCTGCGATTGGTACTTACTCTCAAGCGATTCTCGTCAGTGAAACGCTTTATCTATCGGGTCAGATCGGTTTAGATCCGTATAGCATGGAATTGGTTGAAGGCATCGAAGCTCAAATTCGTCGTGTTTTTGATAATTTAAAAGCAGTATGTGAAGCTGCGGGTGGGTCGCTGGCTGATATTGCAAAGCTAAATATCTTCCTCACTGATCTTTCAAACTTTCAATTGGTTAACCAAATCATGGGCGAATACTTTGCTCAACCTTATCCAGCTCGTGCAGCTTTGGGTGTTGCAAGTCTACCGAAAGGTGCCTTGGTTGAAATGGATGGTGTAGTCATCATCACCAAATCATAAGCAAGCAGCAAGAATTGAATTTACAATAAATTAAATTTTATATATCTATTTTTAATTCAAATAGATACAGATATTTAAAAGATACCACCGATAAGTTGGTATCTTTTTATTCAAAAACCCAATCACTATCAATGAGAATTTAAATGAATTTCATTGACAAACGATAATAATTATCAATAATATTAGTTATCGCATTTAACATTGTGGTTCTACAAAAATGTACGTTTGCTTATGTCGTGGTATTACAGATCAAGATATTAAAGATGCCATGGCAAATGGTGCTGAGACTTATCGTGAAGTTCGTGAGCTATTAGATTTAGGCACGTGCTGTGGGCGCTGTGCTCCTGAAGCGAAAAGTATTATCAACGAAGAGCTATCATTAATCGCTGCTCAAATTTCGATTGCCGCTTAAAGCCAAACTATTTTTTGATTGTCGAAACTAAAAATACAACACCAAAACATAATACCGAATAACAATAATACGCTGAAAAAAATTTCTCCCCCCGCTTTGACTCAAGCGGGGTTATTTTTTATTCAACTATCCATATTAATTTTTCCCATGTTCATTTTCGAACTTGATAGATAGTGATCCCAAGTGGATTTGATTGCGATTTTCATTTGCTGTTCTATAAATCACTCGTCAGTATCCCTCTAGATCATGTAAGATGCTCCCTATGGATTGCCTTGATAAGGCACAAGATGATTTTGGAGCAAGAACAATGAAAGGCAACCGTGACGTTATTCACCAACTGAATCAAGTGTTGTATCACCACTTAACCGCGATCAATCAATACTTCCTACATTCACGCATGTTTAATGATTGGGGGATCGAAAAGCTAGGCTCTGCTGAATACAAAGAGTCAATCCGCCAAATGAAACATGCAGATAAAGTCATAGAGCGTATTTTATTTTTAGAAGGTCTACCCAACTTACAACATCTCGGTAAACTTTATATTGGCCAACACACGGCTGAAGTTTTAAATTGCGACGTGCGTAAAGTCAAAGAAAATATCGAAGCGATTCAATCTGCGGTCAAACTTGCGGAACAGACTCTGGATTATGTGACCCGTGATTTATTGCGAGAAATTTTAGAGAAAGAAGAAGAATTCTTAGATTGGACAACCACTCAAATCGATTTGATTGAAAGCGTTGGTATTGAAAACTATATTCAAAGCCAAATTTAAGTTTCAAATTGAGCAATAAAAATCCCCGCTATGTACACCATAATGGGGATTTTTATTGGGCTTCACTTTTTAAAAAGATCAACACTTTCTAAAAGTGCTTGATTCACTTTATTTTAAAAGGTCTTCATAAGCGCGTTTTTGTCCATGTAGCGTTTCCAATACCCAAAGCTGCTGTCTTGCTTGTTGCTCTTTTCCGTTAAATGCCAATATTTGAGCATGCTTATATAAATCATATTTAGCTGCCATATTGGCAACCATACGCTCTATATGCGCGAGCTGTGCATCATTCATTTGAGTCTTTGGATTAAGTTGAATCCACCAAATACGCTCTTTGAATTGCGTCAGTAAAATAATATCCTTATCCATCACTTGTTGTTGCGACGTAGTTAGAGGTGTTTTAAGACTCGCAATACTACTTTGTTCTTTATACAAAAAATAATCTCGAACAGAAACCACACAACCGACAATACATACAATTGCAATCACAGAGGTTATTTTTGAACTGAGCTGAATGGCAGGTAGATTCTTATATTGTGCTTGAATCACACCTAACAAGAATCCAGCAGGTAATAAGAAATAGGCATAATGCAGTGGAAACTCCAACAGACCATGAATCAAAATTGCACAGACCATTAAGGTCGCAATAATCGAGATGGTATCTTTAACCCCTTTATTTAACCAAAATAACCAAGCCGTTAAATACACAACAATCAATCCACCAATGATCGCTCCATTCCAAATCAATAGATCAAAAATAATATTATGCGCACTCTTGTACCACTCATGCGAGGGATAAGCATCGAACGCAGCCATTTGCGCCATGCCCGTTTGATTCCAACCATAGCCAAACCAAGGTTGTTGCAACAAAGCGATCCACTGCTGTTGCCACATATCCAATCGCAAGTAACCTGATGATGCTCGATCTACGACTGAGGCTGTTTCTACCATTTTCAAACCAAACAGGTCTGCAATCAATTGATGAATAAATGGAAGATTAGCAATCATCAGTGCAAATACAGCAACCCAACTCAGCAATTTCAAAAAGCCAAATCGTTTATTTCGGTTAAATTGTTTAACGCCTAAGAAAATTAAGATAAATAGACACACCACCCAAGACGTGCGTGATTGGGTTAAGGCAATACTAAACATCAAGATGAGAGCATAAGGCACCAAGTAGATATTTTTGAGCCATTTTTTTTCATAGAAATACAGACATGCTAACAATGCTACCGTCAATAAGGTCGCCAAGTTATTAGGCTGTGCCAAGTTGGCATAAGGGCGATTACCTTTAAAGGTGTACATCCACGGTGAAAAATATCCATTCAGATTCAACCACTGACAAATAGCAATCACACTTGAAATTAGACCAACAATTAAGACTACAAGTGAAAAGACTGAAAATACTTTTTCACGTTGTTGAGTATTTTTTGAGAGGTTGTATCCTGTAATAACCATCAACCAAAACATCAATACATAGGCAAAGCATAAGATTGCATTAGAAGCATACAGTATCTGCCCTGTAGCCAACTGTAGCAGTGGAATACTCAGTAATGGTATGGCGATTAGTTGTGGTCTAGGAATGTCTATTTTTTGTTTATAAAAGCTCAATAGCAAAAATGAAGCTGAAAGAAAGGTCAGAATCTCAGAGGAGAATGTTGGCCATGGGGTTTTATGGAATGGGATGAGCCAAGATATACTCAATAAGAAAATAATAAAATATGAAAAAATAGAACTCATAGCAGCAAAATTTAATTTCTAATAGATTATATCGAGATTTAATATATCATTACATTACGTGATAAAAAATATATTCTATTTAAAGTTATGCAATTCCGATATTATAAAATCTTTGAAACCATCATTTTTCTTATCTATATTATAAGGCATTGAATTGGTAAATAATATTAAAATATTTTTCTGGCTATCGACAACTGAATATGTCATTACACCAGGTAACACACCATCACGAGTATAAAAAATAGAACCATTTCTTTCTAAGGGTGACATACCTATACCATAGCAACTTTTATAAGCCATCACATCACAAGGCAACATATAGTTCATGGAAAGAATATTTAAAGGCTTTTGTTCCACCATGACTTCTAAAGAATTCAAAAAAGCCTCTGCATTAGTCACAATATCTGCTGAACCTTTTAAATTACCTAATGGTATATTTCTATAAAATTGAGCGTCAACAGGGCTATATTTATAATTATAATAAACCTCACTATTATAATTTTCTATCCTAAGCATTTTCAAATCTACATTTTTATATTTCTTTAAAATAATTTCATGTAAACTTTCATTGTAATATCTCTCTAAAATCACTCCTAAAATACAGTATCCTTCATTTGAATACACCATTTTTGAACCTGGTTTATAGTCTAGAATTACTTCATTCAAACTAGAGACTAAGTTTTTACCACACCACTCTTGATCACTAAATATACGGTCACCAGATACTCCACGATCAAATCCTGCCGAATGTCTAAGTAAGTCTATAATTTTTATATTTAAAACCTCTTTATCTTTAGGTTGAGTCATAGGAAAAAACTTTGTAATTTTATCCTCTAGTTTTATTTTTCTTTTATTAAGCAAATCTACAATTAATGAAGAAGTATAGAGTTTTGATAAACTTGCAATTTTATAATTATCCGAAATTTTTAGTCTTATTTTATGATTTTGATCTTTCCACCCACTTACACACCAGAAAATTTCATTTCCATTTTTAAAAATAATTTGATTACTCACAGAATCCATATAAATTCTTTTCAACAATATTTTTTTTAAGAATCTTGGACTGTTTTCTTTACAAGAAATTGAAGAGATAGCTTTTAGGTAGGTAATCTGCCTTTCAAGCAGATATGCATGATATGCATTAGATACGTATGCAAAAGGAACGATAACCACAAAAAAAGTTATCAATAAAAGTAGCAGGAGTTTTTTCATAATTTATTCATCAAAAAGCACCCATTAAGGGTGCTTTTTCAAGAAATATTTTTTATTCTTTTACAGCTTCTTTAGCTGGGCAACCTGCAGGTGCATATTTAGCATCTACTGTAGTTGAACAAGTCCATGAACCTTCTTCTGAACGTGTCCAAGTTAAATCTTTACCCGAAATTGCTGTAGCAGCTGAAGAACCAAATTGTGCTACAACAGTCATACCATTTTTACCTTCACCAGGCCAATTAATTTTTAATCCAGACTGTAGTTTAGATGTCGCTTCTTCACCAAATGAACCAAAAGCACCAAAACCAGTTACTAAATTAGAGGCAGTCCAACCCAATTCACAGGTTGCTTCTGACTTTTTACCTTCCAACAAACATGTTTCAATCGTAGTTTTAAGTGAACTAACTTCACCCATTACACGACTCACTTGTGATTTAGCAATATAGTTTTGATATTGCGGAATCGCAATCGCAGCCAAAATACCGATAATCGCAACAACGATCATTAATTCAATAAGGGTAAAACCTTTTTGAGCGTTCATAACTTTTCTCCCAAGAAAAAATTTAAATAGCTTTTTGTTTGATTTAAATTAGCAAATTATGTGTCTTAAATGTTTCATTGCTAACTTTCTTAATGCCTATTCTAATTTTTGTGATGAGCTTTTCAATATTTATTTTACATTATGTTTTTATATGTAATTTTAAGTAAAAAACTGACATTTTTTGTCAGTTTCCATACTTTTTAGTTCAATATAATTGGCGCATTGCCTAATTCATTTTCCAAGTCTTCGATTTGATCATCATAAAAACGATCTAATATTTGACCAATTTCAATTACACCTTTGATGACACCTTGCGTATAATTCTTGGCTTTCAACTCTTGAATCATATGATCACATATTGCTTGCCACTCTTGTTGTTCAGTGGCTTGATCAATCCCACGATCAATCACGATCTCAACAACTTGTTCACATAAGTTTAAATACAACAGAACCCCACTATTATATGCAGTATCCCAAACACCCAGTTCAGCAAAAAGCTGTCTTGCGCGTAACCGCGTGTCCTGCCTATAAGCAACACCACTGGGGATATACCCCTCGATCACCACTTGGATCTCCCCGACATGACCATGCTCAGCCTCTTTTACTGCTTGCGCAATCTTGGTTTGATCTTGTTTGGTGAAATAGCGTTTAGATGCAGGCATATAAAAGAAATGCTTAAACCAGCGCTTCAAACTTGGTGATACACCTTGCTGTAGCTTAGGTTTAGTAATAATTTCAGTTGTTTCTGTCTTTGTTACCATGAGCCTGATGCCCCTCCCCCACCAAAACCGCCGCCGCCGCCACTAAAACCACCACCGCCGCCAAGTCCACCGCCACCTCCACCACGACCAGCACCTGATAGAAATGCTTGAAATAAAAGCTGAGCAATAGACGTAAACAATAAAAAGAAAATACCAATCCCAAAGATTAAACTCATGATTAGACCAGAGCCAAAGATCATACTGGCAGCAAAAGCAGTTACCCCTGCAACCGATGCACTCAGTCGATTACCTATGATAAAAGACGCCACAATTCCTGCTATCAGAATAAAAAATACCGCACTTAACGTTTGGTCTTTCGCTTGTTGCTCTTTGACTGCTACTTCTTGGCGATCTTTTAAATCTTGTGCTGCTTTTTGTGCAGTTTCAGGATCTAAATTTAATATTCGTTCAATCTCAGTGACCCCTGAAATTAAGCCTTGACCATACTGATTGGCTTTAAAATAAGGTGTGATCTGCTCACGAATAATACGATTCGCAACAATGTCTGGAATCACGCCTTCTAAACCGTAGCCTGTAGCAATGTGTAAACGTCGATCGTTAATTGCAACCGCAATCAGTAAACCATTGTCTTGCTTGGCAGAACCGAGTTTCCATTGTTCTGCTGTGCGCATGGCAAAATCAAAAATACCTTCTTGACCTGTTGTTGGCACAATCACAATGCCAATTTGACCTTTGCCCTGCTCGTATAAATTTCGGATTTGGCTGTCTAACACCGCTTTTTCATTGGCAGTTAATATATTGGCTTGATCAATCACAGGAGCATTTAAAGTCGGCAGTGTGCGAATGGATTCACCATCCGCCATATCATTGGCAACAGTAACGGTACTTGTTGAATTTTGATTTGCTGTGACTTGATCTGTATTGTTTTGCGTTGTGTTTGCTTGTTGTTGTTGATTAGGTTGAATGATCTTTTTAAGAACTAGCGCTTCTTCTTGATCTATCGCCGTTGCTGTTTCAGCATTGACCACTGACGTAGAAATCCCCGCAAGCAATACAAGGCTCATAGCGATAATCGCATTCAGCTTTTTTAAAGTTCTCATGACGTGCCGATCAAGCATAGATGTTCCTCAGTCTTTCATACTGGATCAAATACAGCATTGAAGCGAATTTGACCCAGATTTGAAGTTGATTCATTCATATTAATTGAATGACACAGTCGGTGCTTTTTGAGCACTAGATTCAGCACTGAAGTTTTCTTTGGTATCCATACCAATCACCTTGGCTGTCATGGCTTGAGGGAACTGACGCACATACGTGTTGTAATCTTGAACAGTCGAAATATAACGATTACGTGCAACCGCAATACGGTTTTCTGTTCCTTCAAGTTGCACTTGTAAGTCGCGGAACTGTTCATTGGCTTTCAAATCTGGATAGTTTTCTGTCACAGCCAATAAGCGAGACAATGCACTTGTCATTTGAGACTGCGCTTCTTGATATTTTTTAAACAGTTCAGGATTTTCTAATACTTCCTTATCGACTTTCAAACCTGCGACATTGGCACGTGCTTGCGTCACTTCAGTCAATACTTGCTCTTCATGCTTGGCATAGCCTTTCACGACATTGACTAAATTTGGAACAAGGTCTGCTCGACGTTGATATTGGTTTTGGACTTCTGACCATGCACCAATGACTGACTCATCTTTGGCTTGTAAAGTATTATAGCCACAACCTGACAGTGTGAGTGTGCTTGCGAGTGCAATTGAAACCATGGTCATTTTTAACATTTTCATTCAGTTCATCCTCATTATTTATTTGTATTTGTTCATATAAAAGCATTTTAAACAGATTTTTAAGTTCTATTGTATTTTTTCTTTACTCAATCAGATACTATCAGCTTAAACTCATCATCACGAAAAAATGTGAATAATTTCAGCAAAAAAGCGTTTGAACGCATACCATTTTGAATTAGAAATATAATCTTTGCGCATCTGCAACAATTCAGGATGATGATAACCTAGACGGCTCGCAGTCGAATATAGAACAAGTGCGGCATCATCCTCTTGCCTCATTTGAATCACTTCAATATTTGCCATATTAAATAAAATTTGTGCAGTAATTGGATCTTTATCTACCAACCTAAGACGTTGCACCATCTGAATTTTACTGTGCTCAAAAATTTGATCTAGATTATAACGTTCACCTTTAAACTCAACTTGCTTTACTTTGGCTCTTGGCGCAATACCATTCCCAAAATTTAAACCAAGGACGTCATTTTGTTTAATCCATTCTGGGTTTTCATTTTGTTTAATCTGGGCATCTAAAATTTTAAGGTGGATCCATTCACTTCCTTCATGAATTTTAGCATTTCGTTTTATTCCTTGTTGAATCCAATATCTTGCCTTTGATATTTGACCTGCTAACTCATAAGCTGTACCTAAATTTGCAGCAGTTTGAGCAACATTTTGACGTTGTTTTTCAAGCTGTTGAAAAATCTCAATGGCTTCCTGATAACGGTGTGCTTGGATGAGCACTACGCCATAGTCATTTAATTGCTCAAAGGTTTTAGGCGGATTTTTTTTTGCCTGTGCAAGTTCATGCTTAACATCTGTATACCCCCAACTCAATTCTTGTTCATAAGTATTTATACAAGCGTGTGAAAGAGAAATATTCAGCAAAAGTGCAATAGACAATACTAATTTAGAATTCATTTTAAGAAGTTATCATTATTTGTAATTTTTTAAATTATAAATTAACCCATAAAAAAGCCACCCGAAGGTGGCTTTCTTATCAATAACTCTTATTCGTCATCTTTCTTTGCTTCTTCTGGAGGTAAATCCTTCACAGCTTCAGCAATTAGACCAAACATGTAGTTACCATATGCATTGGTTTTGTCATAGTGGAAACGCAAACGCGGTGTAATACGTGTTTTGATTTGACGGCTCAACTCATGGCGTAAGAAACCTGATGCTTTATTTAACACATCAAGTGTTTCTTTGTTTGCCTCTTCGTTTTGCTCATCACCCAGTTCACGACCCATTACAGTCACGTAAACTTCTGCGTAACCCAAATCTGGGCTCACTTTCACCGCAGAGATGGTCACTAGACCACCTAAGCGCGGATCTTTGAGCTCTTGACGAATCAGTTCAGAGAGTTCTCTCTGAACTGTATCAGCCATACGCTTAAGACGTTGACTACCCGCCATTAAAGACTCCGTTTAATCAATTGAACATCGTACACTTCGATTTTATCAAGTGCTTTGATGTCTTTATAACCTTTAACCGCAAGACCACATTCCATACCCGCACGAACTTCTTCAACCACTTCTTTGTAGCGACGAAGAGACTCAAGCTCACCTTGGAATACAACCACGTCATCACGTAATACGCGAATCGGTTTGTTACGGTACAACATACCTTCAAGTACCATACAGCCCGCAGCCGCACCGAATTTACTTGAGTGGAAGACTTCACGTACTTGTGCAACACCGAGGATCGTCTCACGATGCTCAGGAGCAAGCTTACCGCTCATTGCTGCTTTCACGTCATCAATCAATTGGTAAATGATTGAGTAGTAACGAATGTCGATACTATCCGCATCTGCCTTTTGACGTGCAGTATTGTCCGCACGTACGTTAAAGCCTAGAAGTACCGCTTCTGAAGATTCAGCCAGTGTTACGTCAGATTCAGTGATTGCACCTACGCCCGAACCAATAATACGGACTTTAACTTCGTCAGTTGCAAGGTCAGCAAGCGCAACATGTAAAGCTTCCAACGTACCACGTACGTCAGTTTTCAATACAACGTTCACAATCGGCACATCTTTCTTGCCCATAGACGCCATGATGTTCTCAAGACGCATTGCAGATTGACGCTCAAGACGTTTTTGACGTTCACGATCCATACGCGCATCAGCAACTTCGCGTGCTTTTTTCTCGTCGCTTACAACAAGAACTTCATCACCCGCCATTGGCGCTTCTGGAAGACCTAAGATTTCTACTGGAATCGAAGGACCTGCAGATTGAATACGTTTACCGTTTTCATCTGTCATTGCACGTACGCGACCGTAAGATGCACCAGCAAGAACCAAATCACCTACTTTCAATGTACCGTTTTGAACAAGAATAGACGTTACCGCACCACGGCTGTTGTCTACACGCGCTTCAATAACAACACCTTGAGCCGCACCTTCTTCAGATGCTTTCAATTCTAACAATTCAGCTTGGATTGAAATCAAATCAAGAAGTTCATCAATACCTTGACCAGAGTGCGCAGAAACCATTGCCACTGGAACGTCACCACCCCATTGTTCAGGTACGATTTCTTTTACAGTCAATTCATTTAATACGCGATCTGGATCAGCAGATTCTTTATCCATTTTGTTGATTGCAACAATGATCGGCGTACCCGCAGCACGAGCATGATCAATGGCTTCTGCAGTTTGTGGCATTACACCATCATCTGCTGCCACAACTAAAACAACGATATCAGTTGCTTTCGCACCACGTGAACGCATAGCAGTAAATGCCGCATGTCCCGGAGTATCAAGGAAAGTAATCATTCCCTTATCCGTGGTCACGTGGTAAGCACCAATATGCTGTGTAATACCACCTGCTTCGCCTTGTGCAACTTTCGCACGACGAATACGGTCAAGAAGTGATGTTTTACCATGGTCAACGTGACCCATGATCGTAACCACTGGCGCACGAGTTGACTGAGCACCACGGGCTTCTTCAGCAGCTTCAAGCAAGTTATCTTCTGCTTGAGTATCAGACACACGAACTGGGTTATGACCCATTTCTTCAACTACAAGTGCAGCAATATCTTGTTCAATGGCTTGGTTCTGTGTAACGAGCTCACCCATTTTCATAAGTGATTTAATCACTTCGCGAACCTTGATTGCCATTTTCGATGCCAAATCAGCAACAACAATAGTTTCACCAATTTCAACATCATATACTTGTTTTTTAACTGGTTTTTCAAAGCCATGTTTGTTTGAGGAACTTGTTTTCAAACCACGTTTAGGCTGTTTGCTAAAGCTTTGCTCTTCTTGACCACGACGTCCACCTTTTTTCGGTGCACGTGTCGTTGGTGTATTCGCACCACGCTTAATATCACGGTCTTCTTTTGCAAATGAATCTTCATAAGCCTGACCTACAAGACCAGCTGCCAATGGAGAATCATCGACTACACGAATGGTTGCCGTCGTATCTTCATTTGAATACTTGGTTGCCATTTGACGCATTTGCTCAAGCGTACGCTGTTGTGCTTCTTCAGCTGATTTACGACGTGCTGCTTCTTCCACTGCTTTTAATTTAGCTGCTTCTGCTTCACGCGCTTTTTTCTGTTCAGCGGTTTCAGTCGGCTTAGTGACTTGTTTAACGATCGGCTTATTGGTCGATTTACGTTTAACAACAACGGCTGCCTTAGAAACTTCTTGTTTCGCAGTTTCTTTGTTTTGCGCAGCACGCATCGCATTTAATGCTGCACTTGCGTTATTTACAGGCTGAGCAGGCTTGGTTTCTACAGGTGTAGATGCCTTGTTCTCAACTTTTACTTGTGTATCAGCAGCAGCTTTAGCCAAAGCTTCTGCTTTAATTTGTTCAGGGTCTGGCTTTGTAAATGTGTGCTTCTTGCGAACTTCTACATTAATCGTTTTAGCTTTACCTGAAGTACTTGCAACTTTTGCAGTACTGGTTGTTTTACGTTTCAACGTGATTTTTCCTGCGCTGCCGTTGTCTTGTCCATGCACTTTTTTCAAGTGTGAAACAAGGCGGTCTTGCTGTTCAATCGAGATTGTGTCTTCTGCCTTCGCCTGAGGCAATCCTGCTTCTCGGACCTGATCTAATAGTTTTTCAACTGGAAGACCGACACTGACTGCTAACTCTTGAATTGACTTATCCGTCATATACGATCTCCTAGTTAAACCATGATTCACGTGCTTTCATAATGAATTGACCCGCTTTCTCAGCGCCCAAACCTTCGATATCAGAGATATCATCAGTTGCTTGATCTGCAAGATCATCCACTGTTACTACACCGCGTGCCGCAAGTGCAAATGCAATTTCAGAAGTCATTCCTTCCATTGCCAATAATTCTGCGCTTGGGTCTTGAATATCTTCCTGTTGTTTTAAAGCATCTGCCAATGCAATTTCTTTCGCACGACTTTGCAATAATTCAACTGTTTCTGCATCCAATTCGATTTCATCAAATGTGTCTGCAGGAACGTAAGCTATCTCTTCTAAAGAAGTGAAGCCCATTTCCACCAATGCCATTGCAAGATCTTCTTCAATATCAAGACGACTTACAAACATATCCAAATACACTTGCGCTTCATTTTGCTGACGCGCGCGGTATTCATCTTCTAGCATCATATTCAGCTTGTAACCTGTGAGTTCTGATGCCAAACGTACGTTTTGACCTTGAGAACCAATCGCACGAGCCAATTGATCGCTGGTAGCGAAAATGATATCTGCGGTACGTTCTTCTTCATCAATCACAATACCCGATACATCAGCAGGCTCTAAAGCACTTGCGATATATTGAGCTGGATCATCAGACCATACAACAACATCAATACGCTCACCATTTAACTCAGATTGTACTGCTTGAATACGCGTACCACGCATACCAATACATGCACCCACTGGGTCAATACGATGATCATTGGTTTTCACTGCAATTTTAGCACGAACACCTGGCTGACGAGCAGCAGCTTTTATCTCAATAATTTCTTCAGAAATTTCAGGAATTTCTTTCTTCATCAAAGCGATTAGCATTTCAGGCTTAGCACGTGTTAATTGCAGTTGTGCACCACGACCTTCACGATTTACATTGTACAGAATTGCATTGACACGTTGCTTAGGACGCAAAATTTCTTTTGCAATCATTTCTTCACGTGCAAGATAAGCTTCAGCATTTTCACCAAGATCGATAATAAAACCGTCTTTAGTTTGCTTTTTCACTTCACCGTAAATCAACTCGCCAACTTTCGCTTCATACGCATCAGCAATCAGTGCACGCTCAGCTTCGCGAATCTTTTGTACGATCACTTGTTTTGCAATTTGTGCAGCAATACGACCGAACTCAATTGAAGGAACTTCAAGTTCACGCACATCACCGATTGACCACTGTGCTGGATCAACATCAGAAATTGCATCTTGACAAGCCGGCATTTCATGATCTTCATCAGCAACCACTGTCCATTGACGGAAAGTGCGGTATTCACCTGTTTTACGATCAATTTCAACACGAAGCTGTGCTTCTTCAGAATTTGTGCCTTCGTAGAATTTTTTCTTCGTTGCAGCAACTAAAGCTTGCTCAAGTGCCTCGAAGATCGCTTCACGACTAACACCTTTTTCATTACTAACCGTTTCAGCAACGGTAAGAATTTCACGGCCCATAAGTCACCTACTATTCAAATTCTTCTTCATTAAAATTAAATTTAGTCTTGAAAGATCAAATTGGCTTTGTCGATATTATGACTATCGATTTCAATCACATGTTGATTTTCTACTTCGACTTGAATCAGTTCATTTGCCACATCAACACTTACAAGCTTGGCTTGGAATTTACGACGATTTTCTACAGCAGAAATCAAGCGTAAAGCCACTTGCTGTCCAACATAGGCTTCCATCTGTGCCAAATGGAAAAATTGACGATCCCAACCTGGTGAAGATACTTCTAAAGCGTATTCACCTGAAATCGGATCATGCACATCTAAAATTGCACCAACTTGCTGTGTAACACGTACACAATCTTGTACACCTACACCTCGTCCAAGCTCAATATCACCTTCTTCGGTAATGACCCCTTGTTCAGCAGATTCATTCTCACCTACTGGCTTGTCGATAAAAATACGCAATAATGAACGTTTACCTTGAGCTGTAAATTCAAGACCCCAGAGCTCAACATTACATGCTTCTACTGCAGGTGTGATTAAGTCTAGGAGTGTTTGGGTTTTATTTGATAACTTCATTTACTCTCGTCATTTCCGTGGGATTCAACCGGCCCTACGACCGTAATAAACTTACTATAGTGATAGCATGATAATTTGACCAATTGATGTCCACACTACACGATAGATAACAAAAAAGGGCGAAATCGCCCCTATTATTGCACAGAAAACCAAAGTCCACTGTGCAAAAAGGCCCACCTAGTTGTGAGCCTCTTTTAAGAAACTTGGTAGCGGGAGCTGGATTTGAACCAACGACCTTCGGGTTATGAGCCCGACGAGCTACCAGACTGCTCCATCCCGCATCAACGTGCAAAATTATAACCAAATATGAAGCATTTTTCAACAAATAACTCATATTCGACTGATTAAGTTGCATCTTAATCAGATGAGTAGCTGGAACTGGTTTAGACCAAGAACCTTTGTTTATTCAAATAAGCTTAAAGCCTAGCTTAGACATTATACCTAAAATTAAAACAAACCACTCTTTAAAAAAACTTGGTAGCGGGAGCTGGATTTGAACCAACGACCTTCGCCCTGTTATAAAGAGTTGAGCCCGACGAGCTAAACTCTTATAAAATAACGATACCACAATCACTCTAAAAAATTGGTAGCGGGAGCTGGATTTGAACCAACGACCTTCGGGTTATGAGCCCGACGAGCTACCAGACTGCTCCATCCCGCAACAAATACAAATTTACGTTCAACTTAGAAATAAGTTGCTTATTTAAGTTTGTATCTTAAATAAGTTGGTAGCGGAAGCTGGATTTTCACCAACAACCTTCGAGATTTTATAAAGTGTTGAGCCCGATGAGCTGAAATTTTTATAAAATAAATCCACCAAAAGATTGGTAGCGGGAGCTGGATTTGAACCAACGACCTTCGGGTTATGAGCCCGACGAGCTACCAGACTGCTCCATCCCGCAACAAATAACAAATTATGTTTCTCAGCTTAAAATAAACTGCCTTTAAAAAGTTTGTTTCTTTAAAAAGGATTGGTAGCGGGAGCTGGATTTGAACCAACGACCTTCGGGTTATGAGCCCGACGAGCTACCAGACTGCTCCATCCCGCAACAACAGAAAACTTAGCCACATACACCAACTTATGTTCTGGATTATAAGTTGGTGCGGAAGGGGGGACTTGAACCCCCACGCCCGAAAGCACTACCACCTCAAGGTAGCGTGTCTACCAATTCCACCACCACCGCAGCTGTGTCGCATTCTAGTAGCATCAGCATCAAAATGAAAGGGAAATATTCAATTACTCAGCAGTTTTTGGTGCAGTTGTCGAAGTTTCAGGCGTTTTTTGCTCAACCTGTTCAGTGGTATTAATAGTTTTTAAGCCATAAGCATCTGTGGTTTGTTTTTTTGCAAATACTGCCAGCGTAATACTGGTAATAAAAAACAATGCCGTCAAAATCGCAGTCAGTCGAGTTAAGAAATTACCTGAACCCGAAGCACCAAAAACAGTCGCTGCACCACCGCCACCGAAGGAAGCTCCTGCATCTGCACCTTTACCATGTTGAACCAAAATCAACACGATCATTAAAACAGCTAAAATAATATGTACCACCAGCACAAATGTTTGCATGCTGCACTCCTAATTATTTTGATTGAGCAAATGCGTGAGCAATTTGATAAAAAGATTTTGCATCTAATGACGCACCACCAACAAGCGCACCATTAATATCTGGGCAAGCTGCCAACTCTACTGCATTCTCAGGCTTTACACTACCACCGTATAAAATCGCAGTATTTTTACCTTCGGATGTAATTTGAGTTAAACCCTCACGAATTTTCGCATGCATGTTTTGTGCATCATCAGGTGAAGCAGTTTTGCCTGTCCCTATCGCCCAAATCGGCTCATATGCAATCACAATGTTTTTCCACTGTTCTGCTTCAACCACTGCAGCAATATCACAAATTTGCTGTAAAACCACAGCCTCTGCTTGACCTGACTCACGCTGCTCCAAGCTTTCGCCAACACAATAAATCACAGTTAACCCTGCATTTAGTGCATTTTTAATTTTTGCATTTAAAATTTGCGTATGATCGCCAAAAATTTCTCTACGTTCAGAATGCCCAACTAAGACATAATCAATATCACTGTCTTTTAATAGCTCTGCACTGACATCACCTGTATATGCACCAGTGCCTGCCATACGAGATAAATCTTGAGCCACTGTCATGATATCAACCGGGCTATTTTTGAGTTGATTTTTAATATTCAGCAATGCCAAAGTCGTCGGTGCTACACCGATACGGCAATTTTGAGAGTCAATCGCCTGTTCTTGTAAAAGCTGAATAAAATCTTCAACCCATTGTTGAGCATTAGCCTGCATTGGGTTCATTTTCCAATTGCCTACAACCCAAGGAGTAATTGTCGAACCCGACATACATCTAACCTTCTTTCTAAAATGCGCACATTCTACACGGAATTTCCCCAATTAAAGTAATTTTTAATATCACTCAATTCTTAATTAAAAATTTGATCTTTAAAAATAAAGCAGTATTTGAGCAAAGATAATCTCAAAAATAATTCATGAGTCATTCTTTTACTTTAATTTCTGTATACATTAATTGTTTTAAGTATAGAATTATTGAAGAAGAAACGTATAATTTTCGTATTCAAATTATAAAATGAATTTAAGGCGTGTTGGTGATGACATTAGAACCAAATGTACCAAAATTTTCGGGGCTCAATCGTCGTTTAGTGGATGAGGGACATCTGACCGCGCAACAAATGCAAGCGGCCATTGAGGGTGCAAGAAAAAATAAAAAGAAACTCATTCCTTATCTGATTGAGCATCTTAAGATTAATCCAAGTGTCATTGCAGCTTTAGTTGCGCAAGAATTTGGTGAGCCTTATCTAAATTTAGATGCATTCAACCCTGATTTATTGCCTAAAGAAATTACAGACTCTAATCTCATTACCAAATATCAAGTGCTCCCGCTCTACCAACGCGGTCAAATGTTATACGTGGCAACCAGTGACCCGACAGATATTGAGGCACTTGATGCGATTAAATTCAATACCAAACTCAATGTTACGCCTGTCATCGTTGAAGCAAATAAACTTGAGAAGCTCATTGAAAAAAGCTTTGCTGATACCTCAACCTTTGATTTTGGCAGTGAAGATCTTGATGTTGATTTGGTCGGTGGCGATGGTAATAACGCGACTCAGCAAGAAGACGAACCATCTGAGGAAGACTCACCGATTGTCAAATACATCAATAAATTATTAGTTGATGCGATTCGTATGGGGGCTTCGGACTTACACTTTGAACCTTATGAAAAATCTTACCGCGTGCGTTATCGTGTCGATGGGGTTTTGCGACACATTGCCAACCCACCGCTTCAACTGGCCAACCGTCTTGCATCGCGTTTAAAAGTCATGTCGCAAATGGACATTTCTGAGAAACGTGTTCCGCAAGATGGTCGTATCAAATTAAAACTCTCCAAAACTAAAGCGATTGACTTTCGTGTCAATGCTCTACCCACATTATTTGGTGAGAAAATGGTACTGCGTATTTTGGATCCATCGAGTGCCATGCTGGGTATTGATGCTTTGGGTTATGAAGAAGACCAAAAGCAATTGTTTATGGATGCGCTAGAAAAACCTCAAGGTATGTTGCTTATCACAGGTCCTACAGGTTCTGGTAAAACGGTATCGTTATATACCGGCTTAAATATTCTCAACACAGAAAGTGCGAATATTTCAACCGCCGAAGATCCAGTCGAAATTAACTTAGAAGGCATCAATCAGGTCAACGTCAACACCAAAGTTGGACTCACCTTCTCGGCTGCACTTAAATCATTTTTACGTCAAGATCCAGACATTATCATGGTCGGTGAGATTCGAGATTTAGAAACAGCTGAAATTGCGATTAAAGCTGCGCAAACAGGTCATATGGTCATGTCTACACTGCATACCAACAGTGCGCCTGAAACACTGACTCGATTACGTAATATGGGGGTTCCCTCTTTTAATATTGCAACCTCAGTCAATCTCGTAATTGCACAGCGTCTTGCACGTAGATTGTGTAGTCACTGTAAAAAACCTGTCGATGTTCCTAAAAATAGTCTCTTAGAAATGGGCTTCACAGAACAAGATTTGGCTGATCCTGAATTAACAATTTACCAACCGGTAGGATGTGAAGAATGCCGTGAAGGTTATAAAGGGCGTGTAGGTATTTACGAAGTCATGAAAGTCACTCCTGAGATTTCAAAGATTATTATGGAAGATGGAAATGCGCTAGAAATCGCAGCTGCATCTGAAAAAATGGGGTTTAATAATCTTCGTCGCTCAGGGCTTAAAAAGGTGATCAGTGGTTTGACCTCTTTACAAGAGATTAACCGAGTGACCAGTGAATAATTAAAAAAGATTAAAAAAGGACAATATTATGGCGGTCAAGAAAGCGCAAATGATGCCAACTTTTTCTTATGATGGGGTTGATCGTAAAGGGGCAAAAGTTAAAGGGGAATTGCCTGCACGTAATATGCAACTTGCAAAAGTTACCTTACGTAAGCAAGGCATTACCATTAAAAATATTCGGGAAAAGCGTAAAAACCTTCTCGAAGGTTTAATGAAAAAGAAAGTCACCACTTTAGACATCACCATTTTCACTCGTCAATTGGCGACCATGATGAAAGCAGGTGTGCCTTTAGTACAAAGCTTTGAAATTGTGGCTGAGGGTCTAGATAATCCCACCATGCGTGAAGTGGTACTAGGTATTAAAGGTGAGGTCGAAGGCGGTAATACTTTTGCTGGGGCACTGAAAAAATACCCACAATACTTCGATCAGTTATTCTGTTCATTGGTAGAATCTGGGGAACAATCGGGTGCGCTTGAAACGATGCTGGATCGTGTTGCGATCTATAAAGAAAAAAGTGAGTTACTCAAGCAAAAAATTAAAAAAGCCATGAAATACCCAATTGCCGTGATTGTGGTTGCTTTAATCGTAACCGTTATTTTGATGGTTAAAGTGGTTCCTGTATTCTCTGAAATGTTTGCTTCATTTGGTGCCGAGCTTCCTGCTTTCACTCAAATGGTCGTTGGCATGTCAAATTGGACTCAGAAATATTGGTTTATATTGTTGATCGTCATTGCCATGACCATCACAGCGTTCATGGAAACTAAAAAGCGCAGTAAAAAGTTCCGTGATACTTTGGACAAGATGGCACTGAAAGCGCCTATCTTTGGTGATTTGGTCTATAAAGCCATTATTGCGCGATATAGCCGTACCTTGTCCACCACTTTCGCTGCGGGTGTTCCTCTAATTGATGCGCTTCAATCTACAGCGGGTGCAACCAACAATGTCGTTTATGAAGAAGCGGTGATGCGTATTCGTGATGATGTGTCTACAGGTCAGCAACTTCAATTTGCCATGCGTGCAACAAATCTATTCCCCTCTATGGCCATTCAAATGGTTGCGATTGGTGAAGAATCTGGAGCACTAGATGCCATGCTCGATAAGGTTGCAACTCACTTTGAAAACGAAGTGGATAATGCCGTCGATGGTCTCACCTCAATGATGGAACCTTTAATTATGGCAGTGCTTGGCGTCCTTGTCGGTGGTTTGGTGATTGCAATGTACCTTCCAATTTTCCAAATGGGTTCTGTGGTTTAATGTACGAGATCATCGATTATTTTATTCAAAATCCTATTGCTCTTTATCTTGCAGTAGGTTTACTCAGTCTGTGTATCGGTAGCTTTTTAAATGTGGTGATTTACCGCACACCGAAAATGATGGAGCAAGAATGGCATCAAGAATGTCAGATGCTACTTCATCCAGAACAACCCATTATCGACCCATCCAAACTTACACTGAGCAAGCCTGCATCGACTTGCCCAAAATGTAAAACTGAAATTCGTTGGTTTCAAAATATTCCAGTGATCAGTTGGTTGATGCTGCGCGGTCAATGTGGATCTTGTCAAAACCCGATCAGCATTCGTTATCCATTGATTGAATTGCTGACCGCTGTATGCTCCTTGGTTGTTGTTGCTGTATTAGGTCCAACGATCCAAATGCTGTTTGGCTTGATTCTTACTTGGGTGCTCATCGCGCTGACCTTTATCGATTTTGATACACAACTTTTACCAGATCGTTATACCCTCCCCCTAGCAGCATTAGGCTTAGCCATTAACAGCTATTCAATTTACACGTCTCCGACCTCTTCGATTTGGGGCTATGTGATTGGTTTCTTATGTCTGTGGGTGGTGTATTACGCATTCAAAATCATCACAGGTAAAGAAGGGATGGGCTATGGAGACTTTAAACTCCTTGCAGCCTTAGGTGCATGGATGGGGCCATTAATGCTTCCACTGATTGTTCTACTATCCTCATTGGTAGGTGCGATTATTGGAATCATTCTGTTAAAAATTAAAAAAGAGAATCAACCCTTCGCGTTCGGTCCTTATATTGCCATTGCAGGTTGGATTGCATTTCTTTGGGGTGAGCAAATTATGAAGGTCTATTTGGGCGGTTAAACGAGAACTTACTCAAAGCATAGGGAATACGATGACATTGATTGTAGGATTAACAGGTGGTATTGGTAGCGGAAAATCAGCTGCCAGCCAATGGTTTGAAAGTCAAGGAATCAATGTCGTTGATGCCGATGTTGTTGCACGGGAAGTTGTTGAGAAAGGTCAACCTGCACTGACTCAAATCCAATCCATATTTGGTGATTGGGTTTTGCTTGAGAATGGTGAGCTCAATCGACCAGCCTTAAGAGAGTATATTTTTAAACACCCTTCTGCACGCCAACAGCTCGAAGACATTACACATCCTGCAATTCGACAATCTATTATTGAGCAATTAAACCAAGCGACCAGCCCTTATGTGATTTTAGTTTCACCACTATTATTTGAAACCAATCAGCATCTACTGACTCAGCGAACGCTTTTAATTGATGCCTCGATTGAACTTCAAATCCAGAGAGCAAGTCAAAGAGATGGTCAAAGCATTGAGCAAATTGAAAACATTATTCGAGCGCAAATGCCTAGAGATCGAAAGCTCGACCTAGCTGATGATATCGTTGTCAATGATGGTCATCTTGAGCACCTGTATAGTGAACTTCAAAAATTGCATCTGAATTATTTACAGCTCAGTCAAAGTACCCAATAGATCAACATAGCAATCATGAATCAACAAAGCAGTCTAATCAGACTGTTTTTTTTGTTGGCTGATTTGCTGTGTCAAACTGTCTTTACGAAACCAACGCCAAGGCTGTAAAGCACCAATCCCCATCCCGATTAAGCCAAAAATCATCGCAACACTTAAAGGCTCATCCAATAGTGGTACAGCAATAATCGCCGCAATAAACGGTGCCAAAGTCACGATACTCCCGGTCTTGAATGCACCTAAACGTTTAATCGCTTCTACATAGGTCAATGTGGCGACAATCACCACAAATATGCCATGAAAAATAGTTTGCCCGATCAAATGTAGGGGTTCAACTGCTGTTAAATGTTTTGGAATAAACAGCAGATAAATCGGCACATAAACAACCGCAGACCAAATCGCAACCCCAGACATGGCATGCCATGCAGAGAGTTTCCATTGTCTTAATAAAACAGTGAAAGCACCCCACCACATTGCACTGACCACAAAAAGCACATCTCCAAAACTAAATGCGACGCCTGTCGCGCGATACATTAGAAAGCTCATCACGATAATTGAACACAGCATAATGCTTAAGCTCAACCAGATATGCTTATCGAAAGGTTGTTTAAATAAGAGCAAACCTGCTACGGCGGTACACAGTGGAATAAAGCCATTCAGAAAAATAGCAGCATGTGCAGCTGGCACATAATGAAAAGCGCTATAGCAAGTGATGCAATAGGCGACACCACCCAGCATAGCCAGAATAAATGGCTCTTTTTTAAGTAAAAAGGCAGTATCTTTTTTATAAATTAAAATGGGCATCAAAATCAAAAATGCCAGAATAAAGCGTAATGCGGTGATATCCCAAGGGCTGATATGCCAAAGCGCACCTAAGCGAGAACTGATGGTGAACCCTCCCCAAATACACATTGTAATCGCTACAAATGCATAACCTTGGTAACGTGTCGGGATCATCATTCTATTCTCTTAACATCAATCTTAATTATGAAAATGTATTGCTCAAAAGAATCAATCGAGACAATGACATCAAACCCTTTAACTCAGTCAACGTCATTGTCTTTCAATTAACTTAAATTACTGATCTTTAACTTAAATTATTGACCTTGACGCTGACGACATGCTTCATACAGTGCCATCCCTGTTGCCACACTCACGTTCAAACTCTGTAAGTTGCCTTGCATTGGAATATAAACTTTATAATCACATTGCGCTTGCGTAATCGGGCGTAAGCCTGTGTCTTCTGCACCCATAATAATCGCAATTGGACCCGTCAAATCACATTCATGAATCGGTAATGCTTCTTCATCCAACATTGTACCGACAACACGAACATTAAACTCTTTCTTAATCTTATCCAAAGTACGTGCCAAGTTAGTCACTTGAATAAATTTCACTTTTTCAGCACCACCCGCAGCAACTTTACGTGCAGTCGGCGTTAAACTTGCTGAACGATCACGTGCTACAATTACAGCGTGGATGCCCATTGCAGCAGCCGTACGAATACATGCGCCCAAGTTATGTGGATCAGTCACTTGATCCAATGCCAATAAAAATGCATTGCTATTGTCTTGAATCAGCTTTTCTAAATCCGCTTCATTCAATGTTGGATGTGGGCGAACCGCAGCAACTACGCCTTGGTGAAAAGGCTGACCTGCCAATTTTTCTAAACTATCGCGACTGGCTTTTTGAATACTGACGCCAAACGGCTCAGCCAATTCAAAAATACGTTTTAGACGCTGATCATCACGCCCCTTCAAAGCAAATAAAGTTAAAACACGTTCAGGTTCTAACTCCAATAATGACTCAACTGAATGCACGCCATAAAAATATTCGGGCTTAGCCATGAACAACCTCAAGTGACTTAATTTAAAAAGGAGAACAGCGACAAAAAAGAAAAATCCCGCAAAGCCAACTTTACAGGATTTAATATGGATTCTAGTTTACCTGATTTAGGTCAAAATTTCTTTGCCTAAATTCAGAGAAACGATTTTCTTAAAAGCAGATTTAAAAGGTTTAACCTTCAAAATGGCAGACGTAATCTAAAACATCATCCGTTTCGATTTTAAAACGGCTACTCCCAGGTACATAGAAAGACTGACCTGCGCGGAACAGTTCATGCTCTTCATTGTCAGCAATCGTCACGCGACATTCACCCGAAATAATTTCCATACGTTCAGGTACATGCGTTTCAAACACGAGTGCTTGTTCAGTTGGAAGAATCACCCCAAGCGTTTTCTTTGTACCATCTTCAAACTGAACAGTATGGCTAATACATGTTCCGCCGAAATATACATTTGATTTTTTTAAGACAGAAACATGATCAAACTGTGTAGACATGCGTATTCTCCAAATAATGCGCATTGTATGAATTTTAATTGAGCTAGTTTAAATGCGAGTTCACAACTAATCAATCATCCTTTTGGGCTAAATACATGTGTAAACTCCATTGCTTAGCATTCAGTTTTCGTGCATAGCTTCTCGGCAATTCCACTAAAATTTGTTGGGTACTGAGCACCTCTGCAGCATAGCGACAAACCTCATTTTGCTGTTCATCGTTCAACACCCATTCTACATAGCGTGCATGCGGCAAAGTCACTTGCGCATAGACTTGTGAAGAACCTTCATTCATGCCCACATGAAACTGTTCTAAATCTTCAAAATCAGTCTGTTTGCTATAGCTTGGAAATGGTGCTGCCCCCTGATCAAACCCCTGACTGTCGTGATTCAATACACTGTATTGAAGCGTTGGCCAAATACAATGGCGTAAATAGTGCTGATCCATCACACGTGCTGCGAGAAAATTACCGGTCGCAATATAGTCACAAATATGTTGTTCAATATTGCTGAACACCCCATTAAAACCACCCCACATCCCTGCCAGAATTAATTCAGTATGTGAATAATAGTCATGCATGGTATGAAACCATTTTTTACTATTGAGCCATTCATCCACTGCTGCTCGCTCCCGATAAGACACTAAAGAATCAGCATCACGAATCAAGAAACAGTTGACGGTTGGATCATCCATCACCAAGAAACGCCAAAATAGCCCTGACAATTTTTTCTGCTGTTCATTGACCAGCATGACTTGAGCTCCTTTTTCTTGAAGACGCTTTAGGATATTCTCTGGTACAGATTCATCGACATAAAAACGGCATGTCCATTCGGGATAAATTTCTTTGGCGAGATCAACGTTGATGATGGATGTTTCACAATAACGAGGCAAGGCGCCAAACAACGAATAAGCAATAATATTTTCTTGTGGGTGGCTCGGATTGAAAGCAGGCGGATGTTCTGTTATTTCAGCAACCCTAGGCTGATTGGCAACTTGTTTCTTTTTTGATTCAATTGCTAAGCCACCATATTTTTTTAGTGCTTCTTGATCCTTTAAAAAATGACATACCTCTGTCAAACCATCATAAATATTAGTATCAACAGCATTTTTGCTGTGTTCTATTGCGCTTAAATAACGTTTATAGGATTTTTCATATTGCCCCAGACGCAATTCGGTATAAGCCATATCCATCAAAATGGTCGGATGCTGAGGCACCAATTTATACGCGGGCAAAATTTGTTGATAGGCTTCTTCAAAATCATTTTTAGCCAGTGCAACACGAAATGCTTTTGAAGCATCATCCAATTTTTTATTCAGACCACTGGCTCCTTGCGGTTTATTCTGCTTTTTTACCGGTGCAATCGGCAAAGGTAGTTTCATTTTCATGCTATTTTTAAGTTAGAATTATCCAGTTAATTGAATATTAGAATATTTAGTGACTTGTTACCAAAACAAAAGTTCACTATCTTTGCAATAACACTCTCGCACTTTGGATGCGTTTATGCTGACACACTTAAACCTGATCAATTTTGCTCTAGCTGATAACCTTGCAATCGATATCGAACAAGGTTTCAACGTCCTGACTGGTGAAACTGGTGCGGGAAAATCGTTATTGCTTGATGCATTATCAGCATGTTTAGGTGAGCGTACCGATACCAATTATGTCCGCTATGGCTCTGATAAAGCAGATGTTACCGCAGTTTTCAGTTATCAAGAACACAGCCCTGAAGCAGAATGGCTCAAAACCCATGAACTGGATGATGAGTCTGGTGAAATTCATTTACGCCGTGTGATTTTTGCCACAGGACGTAGTAAAGCGTGGATTAATGGACGCCCAAGTAGCTTGTCGGAACTTAAAGAAATTGGGCGCTTATTGGTTCAACTGTATAGTCAGCACAGTCAGCAACAACTCTTAGAACCACCTTACCCAAAGCATTGGTTAGACCGTTATAGTAATTTTGCTTCGCACACTCAAGCGGTCAAAGACAGCTATAACACATGGCAAAAAAATATTCGTCAGCATCAAGCTGCGATTGATGCACAAACCACACGTTTACAGCGAATAGAGAGTTTAAATCTTCAAATTGAAGAACTTGAAGATGTCATTCGTATTGATTACAAAGAGACGGAGCAAGAGTTTGATCGTTTAAGCCATCATGAGCACATCATGTTGGATTGTAGTTATGCCATCAATTCTTTAGACGAAGCAGAGCAAAACCTGACCCAAGAACTGTCTTCTATCATCCGTCGCTTGGAAACCCATGCGGGTCGTAGTGAGCAACTCTCCGAAATTTATACGTCTTTAGTGAATGCTCAAAGTGAGTTAAATGATGCCAGTGCCAATCTGAAGCAATTCATTGATCGGCAAAGTTTTGACCCTGAGCGAATGGAAGAACTGAATACACAGTTAGAAGTTTTCCATCGTTTAGCACGGAAATATCGCACTCAACCCGAAGCATTGAAGCAAGAATATGAAACTTGGCACACTGAACTGGAACAGTTAAATCAACTCGAAGACCCTGAAACTTTAGCTGAGCAGGTTGAACTGTCGCATCAAGTGTTCTTGGAAAAAGCACAATATCTGGATGATATTCGTCGTGAAGCGGCAGAACCACTGGCAAAACAACTCACAGAGCAAGTCAAACAACTTGCGCTGCCTGAAGCCTATTTTGAGTTCAAATTTGAACCTTTGGAACAGCCATCGGCTGAAGGTTTTAGCTTTATTCAACTGTTATTTACTGCAAACAAAGGCATCCCTGCACAACCGCTCGGTCGCGTCGCTTCAGGTGGTGAATTGTCCCGTATTGCCTTGGTCATGCAAGTCATGAATGCAGAAAAGACAGAAGCTGAAGTGTTGGTATTTGATGAGATTGATGTCGGTATCAGTGGTGGCACGGCTGAGATAGTCGGTCGTTTACTCGGTGGTTTAGGTGAACATGTTCAAATTCTATGTATCACCCATCAAGCTCAAGTTGCAGCGCAATCTGATCAACATCTATTGGTGAAAAAACGACAAACTGATCCTGCAAGCAGTACGATCCTAACGCTTGAAGAAGAAGATCGTATTCAAGAACTTGCACGTATGACCGGCGGCGTTGAAATCAGTGAAACAACATTACAACATGCAAGACAGCTCAGACAGCTTAAATTTCAAGTGGGCTGATTTACATCTCAAATGACGTCTCCGTTTTAAATATGCCACTGACCGTATGAACAGCATGTGAAAGAAAAGTGCTCAATTTAAACATAAGCAAATGCATTTCATTCAATGATTGAATAAATAACTGATCCATCAAATAAAATACATTGTCCTCAGTTCAATTCTGGCGTATTTTGAATGAAAACACGCTAAAAATCAGATAGCTAAAAATTAACCCACTCGAATATAAAAACAGGAGAAGCCACTAGGTGAGCAAACAGTATCTGACCCACCGTTGTCTTATTGCCCCACCAGATTTGGCCGACGACTTTTTTGCCAATACTGTCGTCTATATTGCACGCCATGATGAAGATGGTGCTCAAGGAATCATCGTCAATAGACCTTCAGGGATTCAAGTCAAAGAATTATTAAATGACTTAGACATCGAAGCAGACCATGTGCATCCACACGAAGTGCTGCAAGGTGGTCCTCTACGTCCCGAAGCGGGTTTTGTGCTCCATACCGGTCAACCGACATGGCACTCGTCTATCGCTGTTGGTGAAAACATCTGTATTACCACTTCCAAAGACATTTTAGATGCAATTGCACACAATGAAGGTGTTGGTCGCTATCAAATTGCTTTAGGCTATGCCAGTTGGGATAAAAACCAATTGGAAGAAGAGATGTCTCGTGGTGATTGGCTCATTTGCGACTCTGACATGGATTTAATTTTTAACTTACCTTATGACGATCGCTGGGATGCTGCCTTTAAGAAAATTGGCATAGATCGGACTTGGTTATCTTCAGAGATTGGACATGCCTGAAACGTCACAGCCACAACTCATTATGGCTTTTGATTTTGGTACACAAAAAATGGGAATGGCGGTTGGGTCATCACTGATTGAAAGTGCGACTCCATTGGCGCTATTTCCAATGAAAGATGGTATTCCAAACTGGGATGCGCTTTTAAAAATCGTAAAACAGCATCAACCCAATTTGTTTTTGGTCGGATTACCTTTAAACATGGATGATTCTGAATCTGAACTTTCAGCACGCGCTCGTAAATTTGCACGTCGTTTACGTCATCAAACCAACATCACGACGCAAATGGTGGATGAACGCTTAACCACACGTGAAGCCCGAGATGAACTTGATCATTATCAAGCACAAGGCCGTGGCAAAAACATCTCTGCGGACAGTATTGCGGCAGCTTTATTTATTGAAAGTTGGTATCGCAATCCTGAAGGGATTCAACCTTAAAGGATTTTATTCTAAAGAAATCTAATCCTATAAAACCTAGTTGTCTAAACGCATTTTTGAGTAATTTAAGATGACCAAAGCATTCATCAGAATGCTTTTTTAAATCCGCTTTTATGTACATCAGCCGTTTTAGCGGGGATAAAAATATCGAAATGTCAGATTAATACGTGGTTCGATGATTTTTGTCGATTTGGCTATCATATGTTTCCAATATTTTTGAGTCTGCCCTTTCATCACGATCAATTGACCACTGACCAACATCATATCGACATGTTTCTCTTGGAATTTATGTTTAAAGCGAAACTTTCGAGTCGCCCCTAAACTCAGCGAAGCAATAACTGTATCTCCCCCCGCCTCGGACAATAAGGATGGCTCATCATCACTATGCCAGCCTACACCTTGCATGCCATTTTCATACAAGTTGGCGAGGCACGAATTAAACGAATGACCTGTTAATTCCTCAATGTGCTGTTTTAAATTAAAAAGCAATGGATTCCACTGATGTGCCTGCTTCGCCATGCCTGAATACTGATATTGGTAATCCTCATCGCCATACCAAACCACCTTACGATCAGTTTGATAATGTTGCCCATATAAAATCACTTCATCATGTTGCCAAGCCAGATATTGGTGAAAATAATCAAAATATTGCTGTGCTTCATCTGCATTTAAGATCAATCCGAAATCTTGAACAATCCCATCTTGGGGCAAAAGATTCTCCGAAGTCTCTGGTGCAAATAATTCAAAATTCATAGTTTCACTCTCATAGGCATCACATGATTTTAATTCAATTTTCAAGCTGACAAATTGAAACATTGTATGTGCTTGTGACATCGAACATTCAAGCTTAGACTTAGCGCATTGAGACAATAAAAACAATCGCTTATGAATCTTTGGCAACTCTTTCAAAAACTCAGACCTTTTGTACGCCCCTATCGCCTACTGGTCATCGCAACCCTCATTTTGACCTTAATCGGTTCTTTTACTGCTCAGGTGAATGCGCTCACGCTTCAGTATGCGGTCGATAGTATCAATGAATTGGTTGAAAATGGTTTTGGGCTGGCTGAAGGTTGGAATATTCTGATCACCATTTCTGCCATTTTACTCGGTAAAGAGATTCTGAATGCCTTTGTGCAGTTTGGACAAAAATTTTACGGTGAAAAGCTTCGGATCTTGGTTTCTCAAGATTTGGCTCAAGGCATTATTGAAAAATTCCTCACCTATCGTTTGGCTTTTTTTAATGAAGACAACAACCAAGCAGGAAAATTACAAACCCGTATTGACCGTGGCATCGGCTCACTCACCCGTTTGGTTCAAATCTTTTTTATTGATATTTTACCTTTATTTACCAGTGCATTTGTTGCACTGGGGCTCATGTACTATGCCAATGTCTATGTCGGTTTGGTGGCAACCACGATTGTCCCGCTTTACTTTTGGCTCACCTACAAACAAGCACAAAAACTCGGTGGATGGCGACGGAATCTACGCGATGGCCGGGAGAAAAAAAGCCAAGGAATTTTAGGCATTATCAACTCGATTACCGTGATTAAATCCTTTAATCGCGAAACGATTGAATCGACGAAACAACTCAAACTGCAAAAAGAACTGACCGACAACCAAATGCAAACGCGTCAAATTAGTTTTTTATTTGACGGCGTAAAGACCTTTATTGAACAGATCGGCATTGTCTTGATCATCATTTTGACCGCTTATTTTGTTTTGGATGGGCAAATGAGCATCGGCATGATCATGTTTCATGTGTTGCTGTTTAACAATGTCTCTGCACCGATTCGCTCTTTGCACCGCATTTATGATGAAGTCAATGATGCGATGATTTACTCAGAGAGCTTCTTTAAAATTTTGGAAGCTGATGATCAAATCGAACCCAGTGGTGCGCTGAAACCTAAGATTGAAGGTAAATTTACCTTAAAAAATGTCGAGTTTTTTTATCCGAATGGTCATCATGCCTTAAAAGACATCAGCATGGAAATACGTCCCAATAAAATCACTGCACTGGTTGGATTATCAGGTGCGGGGAAATCAACTTTGATTAGTCTTTTAGACAAATTTTATGAGCCAAAACAAGGCTGTATTGAACTGGATGGTGTGGATCTCAATCAGATTGATACCCAATATTTGCGTGATCATATTGGACTGGTTTTACAGAAAAATCATATTTTTCAAGGCACGATTTTAGACAATATTCGCTATGGAAAAATGGATGCAACCAAAGAACAAGTGATTCAGGCGGCAGAGAAAGCCTCGATTCATGAGCAAATTTTACAATTGCCTGAGGGCTATGAATCTGATGCCTTACAGCTTTCAGGTGGTCAACAGCAACGTATCGCGATTGCACGCATGTTCTTAAAAGATCCACCGATTATTTTCCTCGATGAACCTACAGCAAGTCTGGATGCCATTGCCTCCGAACAAATTAAACAAAGCTTAGATCAAATCAAACAAGGTCGAACCGTGATTATTATTTCGCATAGCTTATCGCAGATTATTGATGCCGATTACACCTATGTGATGAAAGAGGGAGCAATTGCAGAACATGGTGAGCATAATGAACTTTACCGCCAAGAAGGCGTGTATAAACAAATCTTTGATGCGATGGCAAAGAGCTTAAATATCGAAAAAATTGCCAAAACCTTTGAAGATGATGGCGATGAAGAAACGCATAGTTAATCCCAGCCAAGATGAGTCAACGGTTACTCTGGGATCCGTAATTCAAGAGCAAGTTTGATCTGTTCTTGATAGTCTTTCGAATAGGAAATTTCTAAACAGCGCATTAAGTATGCTTTGATATTTGAATCTTGATATCCATGCAATTCGATTTCTAATTGCTGATCAATGTAGCGTTGAATATGGCTCTGTGCCTCAATACTATGATGACCGAGTTGAAAATAGCCACCTTGTGCAATATCTGCCTCATATGTATAGATTTTTGAGTTTGATAAACAGTATGCGATGCCATAATTATGCAAATATTCAGCCGTTCTTTCATTTTCATTGGCCTGCGCTAAACCACTAAATGAAATTAATAGTCCAGCATAAGCGATTATTTTGGATGTTTTGAGTTTAATCATATTTTTTTTAAGTGTTGTTTTAAATGAATTTATCAATAAAAAAGCGCCTTATGGCGCTTTTCAATATGGAGTTGTTCTAAGATCAAGGTTGTTTTAGGTAGGGCCATGCAGCCTTTAGATAAATAAACATCGACCAAAGCGTTAAGATCACAGCGGTATAAAGCAAACCATATGCGACCATTTCTAAAGGTGGCCAGTTCAACAAGAACACTGAAATCGCAATCATTTGAAAGGCGGTTTTATATTTACCGACTGTAGAAACTGCCACATTGGTCCGTGCGCCCAACTCCGCCATCCACTCACGCAAAGCAGACACCGTGATTTCACGTGAAATAATCACAATCGCAGCAAATGCCATCGAAATGGTGGGAACCCATTGCACCAAGACAATTAAGGCCGCAGCCACCATGAGCTTGTCCGCAACAGGGTCAAGGAAACGACCAAAGGCTGAAGTCTGATTCAGCGTGCGAGCCAAATAACCATCGAACCAATCCGTGACTGCTGCAATCACAAAAATCGCAGTCAAAACAATATGACGCGTCATACTGCCTTCCTGATCAGCACCAATCGCAGGTGGCCAGTAGGCAATCACTAAAAAAACAGGAATCAACGCAATACGAGCTAACGTCAAGATATTTGGAATATTCAGGATACGACCTGTAGACATAGACACCGCCAGTTTGTCCCCTACTGCTTTAAATTCAGCAATATACTTGAGCATAGATATTTAATTCGCATACTTTAAACGATTCATTATCCGCTGTCGACTAGGCAAAGATAGTCACCGTTTGTCTAGAAATGGCGATTAAGCGGTCATTCACATCCCAAATATGTGCATATTCAGTCGCGTAGCCATTTTCAGCATAATCCGTAAATACTTTATATTTAAACCAATCTAAACGCTGAAAATCGATTTGGTCTAACAATGTTACATACCAAGACAAAGAACTCCCAGGCGCAGGGGTCTTTAATACCGTGAATGCACCAGCAGGCCAGATATCCAAAAGTGCTAAAAATTCAGCTGGACTCATTTTCCCCTGCCTAAACGACTTTTCAGTAAACCTAAACAATCCACCAAAATCAGCTTGCTCATTTCCTGTACATGGATAGCCACCTTCTGCCCAAACTAAATCAAAATTTTGATAACACTCGGGCATGAGTGAATGATACGGCAAAATTTTTAATTGCTCTGGCTGAGGATATTGTGGTGCAGGTCGCTGTTGATGCACATTCAGCGTTGATTCGCGTCCAGAACCAAACGTTGCTAGCATAATGCTCATCACTTGATCGTCTTGCCAGAGGCGTGCTTCGATAGAGGTAACAGATTTACCCTGTCTTAGAATTTCAACCGTGACCTTAACGGGTTTTTGCTGAACGGGTGCGACAAAGGTAACACTGACCGTCAATAAACGTTTAAGCGGATCATTTACCGTCAATATAGATTTGTGCAACATCATCGCAGTGGCTAAACCACCATAAATGGTTCTACCTTGCAACCAACCCTGCGGAATATCCACCCATTCCTTGTGTTCTAGGTCATTGAATAATTGACTTAAAGGCATCTCACATGCTCAATCGAATTCATTTTTTCGAGCATGATTTAAAAGCATAGCGAGGTAAATGATCAATGACTCAAGCGTCAATGAACATTTATGCAAATCTCAGCACTTTTATTCAATGCAAAATATTTATATAGAGCTTGAACATGTGTAAATCTGAATATTTATAAGCTTAAAAATTTATGAAAAGATAGCCAAGTTTAATGCCAAAGGCTCTCCTAACCACTCAGCACCTTGAGTATGTGCCAAATATGCATCCTCATATAAAGGATGAATCAATACTGATAAATTTAGATCATTGGAACTGAGTGAGGTTTTTATTTGCGATAAGATCAATTGATCAAACTCCAGTTGAAACATCGGCTTGGTGTGTGGACCCACCATTTTTTGATGTATTCGACCATATCTGACGTTTTCACCAAATGCTTGCTGGAGCTGGGAGTACAATAATTTGATGCTCTGAATTTGATTTAAATCAAAATAGACATGGGCGTGATATTTCATAAATTTCTAAGATTCCAAAGTATTCAAAGTCAGTTTTAAAGCTGTTTCAAGCCATTCAAACGATGCTGACTTACTCATGCAATACCTTATAAACGGTTCTTGCCAACAGATCCCCAAAGCCGGGGACCAATTTCAAATCATTCTCAGAGGCTTTTAATACCCCTTGTATGCCACCAAAATGAGTCAACAAATCACGACGGCGTTTAGGTCCTAGCCCCGGAATCGCTTCTAAAACCGACTGTCCACGGCGTTTATCACGTTTCGCACGGTGTTTGGTAATCGCAAAACGATGGGCTTCATCTCGAACCTGTTGAATCAGGTGTAAGGCTTTATGATCTTCTGGCAGTTGAATCTTAGTGCCATCGGTAAAGTGAAGCGTTTCTAAGCCGGGTTTACGCCCTTCACCTTTAGATACCCCAATCATAAATGCATCTAGTCCCAGATCTTTCATGACATCCATGGCCATATGAAGCTGACCTTTACCCCCATCAATCAACAACAAATCGGGAAGCATGGCTTTTTTATAACGTCGCGTAAGCGCTTGGCGCATAGCTGCATAGTCATCGCCACCTGTAATATCTTCAATCGAAAATTGACGATAATCACGTTTACGAATACCGCCACTATCAAACACCACACATGAGGCGATCGTGGCTTCACCCATGGTGTGTGAAATATCAAAACACTCAATCCGATCAATCGGGCGTCCCACCACCTGTTCAAGCTGATGAAACCGTTCATTCAACTCAAAGTGATTTCCCAATTGACCTTTAATCGCATGCTGAACATTCATGGTAGCAAGTTCAAGCCATTCGGAGCGTGTTTCTCTGACCTTGTGTTTAACTTGAATTTTCTTTTCAAAATTTTGCTGTAAAGCTTGTTCTAACTCTTGGGTATCCGGCAGCTCTACATTCACGATCAATTCATTCGGTATTTCATCTGCCACTTGGAAATAAAAGTTAGCAATGAAGTCTGCCAGCATTTGCCCCAAATCATCGCCCAACATATCGGGGAAATAACTTTTCCCGCCCAACATTTTGCCATTCCGCACATGCATAATTTGCACACAGGTCACCCCTGCCTGATACGCAATCGCGAGAATATCAGCCTCACCTTTAACTGTGTAAATCGCTTGCTGCGTCTGCACATCCCGAAGTAAAGCCATTCGATCACGATAAAACACGGCTTTTTCAAACTCTAAGGCTTCCGCAGCGGCTTCCATCTTTGAAATCAGTTCTTGATTCAACTCTTTGGTATCGCCTTGTAAAAAACGAATCGAGTTATTGACATCTTCTTTATAGTCTTCAGGTGAGATCAGCCCAACACAAGGAGCCGAACAGCGTTTAATTTGATACTGCAAACACGGTCGTTTACGTTGTGAAAAATAGCTATTTTCACACTGGCGTACATTGAATAATTTTTGTAACACGACCAAGGTATCTCTAGCATTATATGCACTTGGATAGGGTCCAAAAAATTTACCGACTTGATGTTTGCCTTTACCTCGCCCACTGGCAATACGTGGATAAGGTTTGTCACTGGACACGAAGATATAAACATAGGACTTATCATCTCGCAGCATGATGTTATACGGCGGACGATGCAGTTTAATCAGGTTCTGTTCGAGCAATAAGGCTTCGGTTTCAGAACGCACGACTAAGGTTTCAATATCATAAATCCGTGAAACCAATGCTAAGGTTTTCGGATGCTCGATATTTTTAACAAAGTAGCTCGATACACGATTTTTGAGATTTTTGGCCTTACCCACATAGAGCAATTCACCCTCTTTTCCCAGCATGCGATACACACCTGGCAAAGTGGTCATATTGGCTAAAATCTTTTCAATATTATCTCGTGCGTTTTCGTTCACTGTCGGCTTTTAAAATATTAGAGATGTTTAGATGATGGGGCAATTTACCTACATTTCCAAGCCCTACATTTATATATAGGACAAATCATGACGCAGAGTTGAAATGTTATTTTTTAGGGCGATAAACTGAATCAGCCACTAGATCAGCTTAAGTTAAGCCTAGAGAGCGCAAACACTTTATCCATATGAACTTAGCCTAACAGTAGGGATCAGTCCTTTGAATACACTTTTAGGTGGAAAGACTCTGTCCAATCGCCTCACAAAACTTTGCTTTGTTACGCGGTGCAACCAAAATAAATTTAGGCTTTCCCTCTTTCAAATATTCAATTTTGAGTCGATCCAAAGACAATGCAGGTGAAGCCACTGAGTTATTGGTCTCAGAGACGCATTGAATATCTGCTAATGGAATATTCCACGTCAAAAATAAGCAACGAATCTGAAGTTGACCCGCGTTCACCGTATATTTGGTATTGAACATTGGCCACCACAACATCAAGATGGTGATCACATAAACCGCGGTATGCACTGGAAATTGGTAGGCTGTCCCTTTGGTGAACATGGTAATCAACAGTTGAAGCAATAAGCCTGTCATGCAAATTAGAAATGCCAATACCCACCAATCTTTCTTAGAATAAAATACCTGCAATGCCCTTCCCCAAAAGCCTTAATGAACAAATCATACCTGAACCACAATCATAAATGATAAAAAATGTACTGAATTATTGATCAGCTTTCTCATCAATCTCAGCACATCATTATGCATATCATTTTTAGTTCATCCTGATTATGAGTGGCTAACTCCTTTGGTCAAAAACTTGGCACATAGACTTTGGCTCAAACCTTTTGATGGAATGAATGATTGGACACCGCTTTTATCGCCATAAGATCATTGTGAAATCGGTTTAAAACACTATCTGAGCCTGTATTGAACTCAATTGACCTTTTTGACAATTATATTTTATTTAGTTTGAGCTTGATTTTCGGTTTATACCCCCTATATTAAACAAGGGATATGATAAAAATTTGAATTGAAACAAAAACTTCATATCGTATACCCATTTTAAAGCTGCTCTAGGCATGACAATACCAAAGGAAAACTAGATAAAAATAGATGACCCTTGCGTCACGGCTTGATACAACTTGTTATGTTCTTTTTGGATATAGTTATCGTAAGATTAGCGAAGCATACATGTGCGCAGGACATACGCACACGCTTCAAAACATCAACTTAGAAGTCCTCCAAAAAAAGGAGATCAGGGCATGATCCACGCTGGCAATGCCATTACCGTCCAAATGCTTTCGGACGGAATCGCAGAATTCCGCTTTGACTTACAAGGTGAGTCGGTTAACAAATTCGACCGCGCAACAATTGAAGATCTCAAAGCTGCAATTGCTGCTGTCAAATCAAACGCTGAGATTAAAGGTCTTATCGTTACTTCAGGCAAATCAACGTTCATCGTTGGTGCCGATATCACAGAATTTGGTGAAAACTTCGCACTCGGTGCTGACAAAATCGTGGAATGGGCAATGCCTGTTCATGACATTTTCAACAGCTTTGAAGATTTAGACATTCCTAAAGTTGCTGCAATCAATGGTATGGCATTGGGCGGTGGTTTTGAAATGTGTCTGGTATGTGACTACCGTGTCATGTCAGAAGCAGCTCAGGTGGGCCTACCTGAAATCAAGTTAGGGATCATCCCAGGTTTCGGGGGTACGGTTCGTTTAAGCCGTGTCATCGGTATCGACAATGCCGTTGAATGGATGGCAATGGCGAATCCTAAACGCCCTGATGCTGCACTGAAAGACGGTGCTGTTGATGCAGTTGTAGCTGCAGATAAACTACAAGATGCTGCAATTGATTTGGTTAAACAAGCGATCGCCGGTCGTTTAGACTGGAAAGCAAAACGCCAAGAAAAACTTGATCCAATCAAGTTAAACCCACTTGAACAGATGATGGCATTTAACTCATCTAAAGGTGTGGTTCTAGCAAAAGCAAACCCAGCTCAATACCCTGCGCCAAAACTATTGCTTGATTCTATGCAAGCAGGTTCGAGCCTTGACCGCGCGGGTGCCATCCGTCAAGAAGCGGAGCATTTTGCTAAAGCTGCGGTAACACCACAAGCAGGTGCATTGATTGGTTTATTCATCAACGACCAAGTGGTAAAGAAAACGTCTAAAAAGCATGAGAAAGGTGCACATCCAGTCAACCAAGCAGCTGTTCTAGGTGCGGGTATCATGGGTGGTGGTATTGCTTACCAAGCGGCAAGCAAAGGCACATCGATCATCATGAAAGACATTGGTAATCCGCAACTTGCTTTAGGTATGAAAGAAGCCAATGGTTTACTGACGAAACAAGTTGAACGTAAGAAAATCACTGCTGCGAAAATGGGTGAAACCTTAGCGCGTATCCGTCCAACCTTAAGCTATGACGAATTCAAAGAAGTCGACATTGTGATTGAAGCGGTGACTGAGAACCCGAAAATCAAAGCAGCGGTTCTTGCGGATACTGAGAAGAATGTTCGTGAAAACACGATCATTGCATCAAATACCTCTACGATTTCAATCACACGTTTGGCTGAAAGCTTACAACGTCCTGAAAACTTCGTCGGTATGCACTTCTTTAACCCAGTACACATGATGCCGTTGGTTGAAGTGATCCGTGGTGAGAAAACTTCACCTGAAGCGATTGCGACAACTGTGGTACTTGCACAGAAAATGGGTAAAACACCAATCGTGGTGAATGACTGCCCGGGCTTCCTTGTGAACCGTGTATTGTTCCCTTACTTTGGTGCGTTCGACCTTCTTCTAAAAGACGGCGCTGACTTCCAACAAATCGACAAAGTGATGGAGAAATTCGGCTGGCCGATGGGTCCTGCTTACTTGATGGACGTGGTCGGTATTGATACTGGCGTTCACGGTGCAGAAGTGATGGCTGAAGGCTTCCCTGACCGTATGAAACCAAGTTTCAAAGGGTCTATTCAAACCATGTATGAAGCAAAACGTTTGGGTCAAAAGAACGACGTTGGTTTCTACAAATATGAATTAGACCGTAAAGGCAAGAAAGCAAAAACCGTTGATCCAACAGCATACGACGTGATTGCCCCTGTAGTAACAGGTGAAAAACGCGAATTTGATGCACAAGAAATCATTGACCGTATGATGCTTGCTTTCTGTAATGAAACAGTTCGTTGCCTAGAAGATAATATCGTCGCAACACCGAACGAAGCGGATATGGCAATGATCATGGGTGTAGGTTTCCCTCCATTCCGTGGCGGTCCAGCGCGTTATATTGATCAAACAGGTGTGGCTGAGTATGTTGCGCTTTGCGACAAATATGCTCACTTAGGTAAAGCTTATGAAGCGCCACAATTGTTGCGTGACATGGCTGCTAACAACAAAAAATTCTACGGTTAAGGAGCAACGTGAATGGCTAATTTAAATCCACGTGACGTTGTCATCGTTGATGGCGTTCGTTCAGCAATGGGTAAAACCAAAAATGGTATGTTCCGTAACGTCCGTGCCGACAATTTATCTGCTGAACTCGTACGTGCTTTGGTTGCTCGTAACCAGTTTGACACGAATGAAGTTGAAGATGTGATCTGGGGTTGTGTCAACCAAACCCTAGAACAAGGTATGAACATTGGTCGTAACATTGTGTTATTGGCTGATTTACCGAAGACTGTTGCAGGTCAAACGGTGAACCGTCTATGCGGTTCTTCTATGCAAGCGATTCATACTGCTGCGGCTCAAATTGCAACCAACCAAGGTGATGTGTTCATCATCGGTGGTGTAGAGCATATGGGTCACGTTGGTATGATGCACGGCATCGACTTGAACCCTCAAGCGTCTAAGCATTATGCAAAAGCGTCTAACATGATGGGCTTAACCGCTGAAATGCTCGGTCGTATGAACGGCATTACGCGTGAAGAACAAGATGCGTTCGGTGTTGAATCTCACCGTCGTGCTTGGGCTGCAACTGAAGCGGGTCGTTTCAAAAATGAAATCGTTGGCATTGAAGGTCATGATGCTGAAGGTAAACTTCAACTTTGCGATATCGATGAAGTAATTCGTCCAGATGCAAACCTTGAAGCGTTCAAAGCGTTACGTCCTGTATTCGATCCGAAAGGCGGTACGGTAACAGCTGCAACATCTTCAGCATTGTCTGATGGTGCTTCTGCGATGTTGTTGATGTCTTATGAGCGTGCTCAAGCTTTAGGTCTTAAGCCTCGTGCTGTGATTCGCTCTATGGCGGTTGCAGGTTGTGATGCTGCGATCATGGGTTACGGTCCTGTACCTGCGACTCAAAAAGCGCTGAAACGTGCTGGCTTAAGCATCGGTGATATTCAAACGATTGAATTGAACGAAGCGTTTGCTGCTCAAGGTCTTTCTGTCATGAAAGGTTTGGGGATCTATGACAAGCAAGACATCATCAACTTGAACGGTGGTGCAATTGCACTGGGTCATCCATTGGGTTGTTCTGGTGCGCGTATTACAACGACGTTGTTGAACGTAATGGAACAGCAAGATACACAAATCGGTCTTGCAACGATGTGTATCGGTTTGGGTCAAGGTATTGCTACAGTGATCGAACGTGTTTAAGTTTTAGATACGTAACCAATAAAAACCCCGCTTATTGCGGGGTTTTTTTGAAATAATTAGATACAAGTTTTAAGTAACAACTCTATTTTGTATACTTTTTTTTTCATCATTTGATGTTATATTTTGTGTACAAATTTTCTTAGAGTATATTTATGCAACGTACACTTCATAGCGTCGATTGGAATGAGTTAAACCAAGTTCCCTCCGAAATATTAAGCGGATCTGATGCCCACAATAAACTTATCGAACTCGGTATTGATGTTATAAAAGAGCTACAACTTGCTTTTCGATTGTCCAATAATGCTTATGCTATTCGCAAAAAAAAGAATCCTGGGCGCGCTATGGGGCGATGGGGTGATATATGTGAGCATGCTGATACGGTATTAGAACTATTTGGTTGGTCTTTAATTCGTAAAAATGGTCAACCTTGCCTTGTGAACTCTGAGAAAAATTTACAACTAATATTCATGTCACCTAATGATGAAGCTTTTGGTAATGAATTAAATGTTATTACTTCTAAATGTCATAAAGGGCGTGCAACTGAACTCAAATTATTAGCAAACAAATCACATTATGCAGACGCTAATTTTTTCAGAACTTTTATAGTTTACTATCAGCCAAGCAATTTAATAGATCTAGAAAATAGTGACTTTTTACCTTTTGAAATCGCATATGCCACGGGTATTTATAAGTTATCTACTGAAGGTCAAAAAACTAAGTGCTACCCTATTAATCATACTTTAAGATTGATTTTTTCTAGCTCTCTAGATGCTCCCGAAGCATATGAAGCACCTATTCCGGATGAAAATAATCCGATTACCGAAGATGATTTCGGAGACTTACAAGCTATTTAACACGTATTAGTTAAATAATTTGCTTTAACGAGAATTTGTATGTATCAACTTGACCGTATCAAAGCCGCGCAAAATCTGCGCGGTTTTAGTCATTCAAAAACAGCGGAAGCTTTAGATATCTCATTGGCTACTTTCAAAAAGTATCTAAGTGGCGACAGAACATTACCTCATGATTTCTGGCAAAAGGCATCTAAGATTTTCAATGTACCGACAACCTACTTTAAAGATAAAAACCCTACAACTTTCAGCATGACTGAAGTTAATTTTAGAGCTAGGGCACGAATTAAAGCTTCGTATTCAAATGCTATTGCTGAATATATCACGCTAGCCGAATCAATAAGTCATTACTTTAATAGGAATATTAAAAACCTACCTGTTTTTAATATTCTTGATGACTATAACCTTGACCCAGATAGTGAAGACTCTCCAGAAATAGCAGCTCTACGTGTGAGAAGTGAATGGGGATTAGGTATGCAACCTATTAACAATATTATTTCATTGTTAGAAGTTAAGGGAGTTAAAGTTTTTTCACTCCCATTAAATGTACGAGAAGTGGATGCCCTATCAATTTCTTTGGATGGTCAACCATTTGTTTTATTAGATACATTTAAATCGGCAGAGAGAACTAGATTTGATGCTGCTCATGAATTGGCTCATATTTTTCTGCATATTTACGATACGCAAACTCCTAATGATGATATTGATTATAAAAAGCGTGAAAGTGAAGCTGATCGCTTTGCATCATGTTTTTTAATGCCTGATGAAAGCTTTCTTTCTTTAGCTCCTAAAGAAATGAGTATCGGTAATATGCTTAAATACAAAAGTTATTGGCGTGTTTCATTACAAGCCATTAATTACAAATCTCATAAATTAAATCTTCTTACCGATTGGATATATAGAAGTAACTGCATGAAAATTAACTCTTTGGGATATCACAAAAATGAGCCAGAGCCGACCCATCATGATCAATCTGTCTTATATCTTAAGCTATTGAAACTACTAGACGCTAAAGGGAATTTTTCAGTTAATAATATGCTAGATGAAATTGGTATTTCTTATAATGATTTCAATAATTTAACTTTTCGATCTCTTGATGCTTTCAGTGAGTACAAAAAATCCAAGAGACCGAAACTTACTATCGTTAAATAAAAGCCCTGCCGGGCTTTTTTTTAAATCAGATTAAAAATCAATTGCCTTTCAATCCACCACGCCATTGATCACCAAACAACTGATTTAAACGTTGCTCATCAAAATTAATCTGAATCGCGCCTCCACCATGCCGTATATGATCCAACGCTTTTTCACGATCAATGCCCAATGGCTCAAGTATCTTAAATATTCCAGAACTCGGGTCAGTCGATTTAAAACCTGCCGCCACACTCAACACATACTCTTGTTGTAAAGGCGTCAACTGACTCATATCAGGCAATGGCGTTTGCGGTTGAATATTCAAAGCACCCATTTGATCATTAAATGTCGTATTCTGAATATCTTGCTCTTTCTTAATCATCTGATGCTGTAAAGCTTTACGAACTTTTTCATCTTCCTGAAACGGCGTCACCGTCGTCACGACTTCATCACGTAATTCATCATCTGCCATCAATTGAATCGACGGCAGACTCGCAACTTCCTCAGCTTGCGCAAAGATAAAAGGGATAGAAGCGACAACACTGAGAATCAAACAAAATTTAGAAAAATTCATAAGCTGACCTCTTGATCAGAACAACTCAAAACACATCGAGCCATCGGGAGAATGCCGAATAGAAAATAATCTATTAAATAGGCTACAACAATCATAACCATGATTCACGTAAGCTCAGATAAACGGTGGGACAGCTCACAAATCTATAAAAGCGGTAATGACTCAAGCTCTGCTCAACTCTTCCTGCTTAGAATATTGAGATAAACCTGATTATGATGTAATCACGATTGGAATAGTACAGTTAGCACGATTGAAAAAGGGTGCTCTCTCGCACCCTCTATGTCATTCAAACTTTAATGCTTAAGAATGATCAATGATTAAAAACGTACTGCTTTTTACCATTGGCTTTCGCGCTATATAGCCCGTGATCTGCACGTTGCAATAACCCAATATGTGTATCGGTATTAAACTGATTAAACACCGTTGCACCAATACTGACGGTAATCTCAATCTGCTCGCCTTTGTAGCGAAAGGGCTGATTTTTGCAGGCAATGAGAATCGCATCACAAGTGTCACGACATTGTTGAGCTGTCGCATCAGGCACCATGAACAAAAACTCTTCCCCACCCCAACGCGCAATCATGCTCCGCTTAATCTGCAACTGACGAAGAATTGATGTGATGTGATTAATCACCAAATCACCGACATAGTGACCATATTGATCATTCACTTTTTTAAAGTTATCGATATCTATAAGTAACAGATAGCCTGCTTTGAAATGTTCATCTGTGAGGACTTTTTCATGCACATAACGTCTATTTTTCAGCGCTGTAAGTTCATCTCTAAACATCAGGCGTTCGTAGCTTGAACTTAAGCGCTTATTGTTCAAAGAAATTTCGCAAACAAAGAGAAAAATAATGAGACAACATCCCAATGCCAGTCGATACGAACTGAGACGTGACAACATATGCGTTTCAAATGCTGTCCAATATTCGCCTGCCAGCGGTAAAGAGACATAGACACTACACACAAAACACATTAGCCCGATCAGAAAACTAAACTCTCGAAGCTTGTATTTAAAAATGAAATAACACATCAAAAATGGAAAAATAAAACACGCATAAAAAATCGGATCAGTCGAAATAAGGTACTGAATCACCCATGCCAATCCAATCAACGCATAATCAGTCCAAGCAATATTTTTCCAGTGACTCATGCCATACAAAATGCACATTACACTCATGCCTGTCGCAAACTGTTCCAGAAAATAATCCAAAAATTCGTAATAATTTAAGCCGAATTCAAAGATCATCATGAACAGTACGGCACCGACGGCAGCACTGATAATATTTGAAAAAGTAATCACAAAAGTGAGGTAATACTTAAATTGCGATGCACGCTCAGCAATCCAGTAATACACCCATATAAAAGTCACCACTTGAACCGCACTAATCAAGCTCAGTAGTACTTTAAAATCAATGGGTTTTGTTCGATCAAAGAGAAAAGACGCGATAAAAATAGAACTGAATGAAAATAACAATGTGAACAGTGTGCTATTGATTACTTTTCGACTTTGAATCAAATAGTATGCGGTGATGATGTTGATGATCCAAACTGGGCTAATCATCCATTCATGCGTATAGGCAATCGACAACGATGAAAGAATAAAAACAACCAGCCAAAGCACAACAATATTTTTCATGCGGATAATGATCTTTTGTAGGCATCACTGAAAAGCCGATCTAAAAAGACAGGCGATAGATGTGTCGCAGAAACTATAAGCATAATAACTCAATGAAACATTTGCTGTTTAGTCTATAAGCTTTAAGAATATGAAATTTAAGACACTCACGTTTTACTAGGAATTTGATATTTAACTCATACTTAATTGAAAAAAATTAAAATCTTCAAAAATTAGCCTCATTTGACTGGCTTTTATATTAAACAATTTAGTCGAAACAATTGTGTGATTAATTTAATCACAATATTTAACTCTATAAAGTTGACCTTCACCTTTTGACCTATTTTTAGTCATATACATTGAGCTAGGGATATTGAACTAGAGATAGTGAAATTCATCTGATCATTGAGTTCGATTAGGAAGCCACCTGTGAATTCAAAACGGCTTGTGATGAAGTCTCCTCATCAGATTCAAAAACTGAAGCGTTTTGCTTTTTCAGTTCCTCAATCTGAGCTTGGAACTCAATCACTTCTGCATACAACACATTGAACTTGCGCACATCTTCATCTTGCTCAAACAAAATCAGATTATCTTGTTTAACCCATTTTTTAGATTTTAACATTTCAAACATTTCTTCTGCGCGATTAAGAACTTCAAGCTCGATATGCAATAACGCCACCTCATTGCTTGCATCACGAGTCAACTTGAGTTTATCCAACATGGCTTGTTTCAGCTTTGTATTGACCTGAAGCGTTTCAACGTCAGCAATGGCTTTTTCAGTAATGGCTTTATTCTTCGCTTGAAACTCATCTGTGGACTTACGTACAGTATTCAGCATCGACTTGGTTTGTTGGTATGCTTGCTGCCGGTCTTGATTTAAACGTGCAATATTGAGAAATTGATCCCATTCTGCTCCATCCAACTGACGTAAATAGCTATTGCGCGCCTCAATATTATCCACCCAATAGCTCAGGATAAATTCAGACATGATTTTATAATCACCATCTAAGCGATCATCTTCAACATCCAATGTAATCGGCTTTTTCCAATTTTTGGCTTGGACATACAAAGTTTCCATTTTTTCAGTCATGACTTTATCAAACACTTTTTGGTCTGATACTTTATTGTTTAAATGATCCTGATAGAAAAAATACCCACACAGAGACAGAATCAAGAGCGTAATCAATATCAAGATGCGGCGCATACGCACCTCCAATACTCAGCAGTTTTTTTAATGTCTTGAGGCAGATCCAGCCAATAGACTTTCTCTTTTAAAAATTAGGCTTTTATATCATAAAGTTATGATAATTTTAACACTTTTATGAAATATTTAGTTATGCATCACACTTATTAACTTTTACTTGTTCTACGTTGAATATATTCTTCATAATATCATTGAATTATTGATATTTTATCGCTTATTTACCATACAAAAACAACTTATTATCCTTAATACATTATTTATTTCGAATCTATCAACAAGACACCTCCCTAAAAATCCAAATAAATCGAGTCATCATATATTCAATCAAACAGATAAAACGATGTGTTGCCGATTTAGCCCTTTAATTTTTATCTCATTGCCCACACTATATGCGTAATGATTATGGTTTAGAGAAAGAATATGCGTGTTGATATTTGGTCAGATGTAGTATGCCCTTTTTGTTTTATTGGTAAAAAACGTCTAGAAAAAGCAGCTGAGCAAGCGGGTGTTGAGCTTGAAGTATTTTGGCATAGCTATCAACTTGATCCAGATGCACCTATACGTCAAGAAAAATCCAACTCTGAACGTCTTGCTGAAAAATATAATCGTAGCATTGCTGAAGTTGAAGAAATGCAACGCAATATCGCAGCGATGGCAAAAGAAGAAGGGATTGAGTTTAATTGGGAAAATGCCAATTCAGGCAATACCTTTAATGCTCACCGGATTATTCACTTGGCTCAAAGCTTGAATTTAGGAAATGAAGCGAAAGAAGCATTCTTCTATAGCTATATGACTCAAGGTCTAGCAATCGGTGAACGTGAAACACTTGAAGATGTTGCTGCTCGAATTGGACTGAATCCAAATCAAGTTGAAGACGTACTGAATTCAGATGAGTTTTCTGAATTCGTGAAATACGATGAAGAAGTTGCACGTGATCAGTTAAAGGTGACAGGTGTTCCTTTCTTTGTGTTCGATCAACGTGTTGCCTTGGCAGGTGCTCAACCTGTTGAAGTCATGAAAGAGGTTTTAACCAAAGCCGTTGCAAGCATGAAAACGGATGAAGAACGTGAAGAAGAAGAGAACGTTCAAAACACATCTCCAAATGATGCATTGATCTGTTCTGATGATTCATGTGAAGTACCAAAAAGTTAATTTTCTCATTGGCTGATGACTAAGCAACAAATAAATCAGTGTGGTCTCCATCAACAGCCATAAAGCCCTCTATGGAGGGCTTTATTATTATCTAAAGTTTTTATCTTATCTGAAGTTTTTATCTTAGATGTTGAATTAAAGGGTCAAACAATCGTTATGAACAGGTTTCAACGTGATGATTGTCAAATGGATAAACTCTGATCCTGATTAATCGCCAAACACAATGTCGAAGAAAAAAACGTCTAAGAATGAATCAGGCGTGGATGAACAAGATTGATCCTTAACCTAGTCGACCAAAAAACTAATTTTAAGATTAACGCGATACTCTACAATTTTATCTTCTTTAATAATGACTTTTTGCTCATTGATCCAAGCCCCTTGGACGTTTTTCACCGTTTCTGTTACTTTTGCAATTCCAGACTGAATTGCATCTTCAAAACTTTTGGTACTACTTGAATTTACTTCAACGACTTTTGCAATTGCCATTTCCCTGTACTCTTTTAAAAATGTGAGTTTTTATCTTATGCCTCATCCCTGAAAAAGAACGCATGATTAAAAATTATACAAAGTAAAATTACAGATAAAATACAATCCTCTCATCCATGTACATCGCCTGTATACAAGACTACAGAAATAGAATACAGCGTTGCATAAATGATGTCTTTCAAACGGTTATTTTGATTTAGAATTGGTTTATCAAATTACTCGCGCTGTAATTTCTTTGATTTATTTTTCTTATTCTATAAGATAAAAAAGCCTCCATATTTGGAGGCTTTTTTATGCCTATTTTTCACACAGAATCCTTATAAATAATAATATCCTGTTGTTATTTATATATTTTTTAAAAAACTTGGGATTCAGCCTTGTCTTGATTGATATCAATGAATCACAGTTTGAATCTTTCACACGATTCAAAATAACTTTATTCATTTCATAAAATTTGTTAAAACCATAAAGCAACCTAAATTTTATACAGAATACAAATCCTTCATCTGATGTGGATTATTCCCCTCATTCAACCATTCAGCATGAACTTATTATGATGATTAAGATCAAAAAAATAACCTTTAAACCAACAATATTGACGCTTGCAGTTACTTTGATTTCCATGCAACACGCTTTAGCGAATAATCAGGATTCACCACAACATATAGCCCTACCTATAGTTGAGACTCAACAAACAGCGCCTCTTTCTTTTAAAGAAAAAAAGGTGAATGAAGATGGATTATCGACATTTTCCAATAATGTTGAGACCATCGATCAACGTGCCAAGCAAAGTTGGGGTTTACTTCAATCGATTCCACATGTAATCGATTTGACGCCTACTTTCTTACCTCAACAATCCGATCATCGAATATTACAAGACACTGCTGTGACTGAAGACTTAACATGGGCAGATCGTAAACAAAAATCGATCCGCAATTGGGCTGATCGCACTGCACAAAAAATGGATCATTGGTTTGGTGAAACCGATCCAAACGATCCTGCTAAAGCGACCTTAAGAGTCATTTTTGACAACCGTTGGGATAAACACGATGGCTATGAAATTAAGCCGAGAATTCGAGGAAAAATTGATTTACCCACCTTAGAGAAAAAGGTCAGTATCGTTTTTGGTGATGACTCTCTCGACAATGAAATCGAAAATAATGTGGCAATTACAGACGAAAACCCATCGAATGCTGCCGATAAAAAGTTTGATTCAGAGCGTACACGAGATGCCAATAGCTCTATTGCCCTCCGTTGGTCACAACTGTCAAAATCTTTACCATTTGATATGGATGCCGATCTTGGTATCCGTTCAGGTGATGATATCTACGCACGTCTTAAAGCCACTAAAGATTGGGAACTCAGCAATGATTTTAGCTTCCATGCAGAGCAACTCTATCGTTATGGAATCGACAGCGAAAATTATCTGAGAACTAACTTAGAGTTAACTCATGCTCGACCAGGTGAAGCCTTTTTATCGAATCAGTTTTATCTCACTTATGCAGATGAAGTAGAGGATGACTTGACTTGGGATAACCGCACCTATCGCCAACATCAATTTTTCCATGGCAATACCTTTAACTATGGGATTTATACAGGTGGTTATTACAACAACGACGATTTGCGACTTAACAGTTGGGGGCCGTTTGTATCATGGCGTCAACCTGTTTGGCGTGAATGGTTCTTTGTACAAGGCGACTTGAATTACTACAATGATAGTCGTGAGGATCGTAATCACTATGCACGTGCGCTGGTACGACTCGAAGCGATCTTTTAATTTTTAAACATATCTCGTACGTTATAGCACACTATAAAAAAAGCCCATCTCATCATGGGCTTTTATCACACTACGAAAAAAATCTCGATCAAATCGCATATTCAATTATCGAATCACTGAAACTCCATCATTCGCTCTGATACGGTTTTCCTTTGCAATTAATAGTTTTCCAGCATCCGAAAATGTCTCACTTAATCGATCATTCCATGATAAGTAACGTGCTGTTGATCAGAGAACGGATTAATATCATATTGCGCTATAGGCTTAATTGAACGTTCCAATTCATGAAATGATGATGCACATTTAAAGACAAAAAATGCGATTCGATCACATCCAATAAAAAAACCTCCCGAAGGAGGTTTTTTATTGATTCAGATTATTTTAATAACAAACTATTGATTCGTTTTAAATAACTCGCAGGATCTTCAGGTAGACCACCCTCTGCAATCACTGCTTGATCAAAGATCACATTGGCTAGATCATCAAACTGAGCTGAACCTTCAAGTTTTTTCACCAACGGATGTTCAGGGTTAATTTCAAGAATGGGCTTACTTTCAGGTACAGCTTGACCTGCTTGTTTCAGCATACGAATCAACTGCGGAGACAATTCTCCATCACTAGTGACCAAGCACGCTGGTGAATCAACCAAACGTGTTGTCACACGTACTTCTTTGGTTTTATCCTTAAGTGACTCAGACAGCTTCTCAACCACAGGCTTAAACTGTTCTGCCGCAGCTTCAAGTGCCTTCTTCTCTTCAGCATCTTGTAGATCCCCTAGATCAACAGCACCTTTAGACACGTTCTGCATTGGTACGCCATCAAACTCATGGACGAATTCCATTGCCCACTCATCGACACGATCTGCCATGAGTAGAACTTCGATACCTTTCTTCTTGAATAATTCAAGTTGTGGTGAGTTCTTCGCAGCAGCCAGACTATCAGCCGTCACGTAGTAAATTGCTTTTTGACCTTCTTTCATTGCTTCTTTATAAGCAGTTAAAGAAGTTGTCACCTCATCATTGGTTGAAGTTGAGAAGCGTAAAAGTTTTAAGATACGATCACGGTTACCCATGTCTTCGCCTAAACCTTCTTTGATCACAGAACCAAACTCAGCATAGAATTTTTTGAACTTTTCTTGATCTGCTTCATCTTCTGATTTTGCTAAAGCATCTAAAGTCGTCAAGATACGACGCGCATTCCCCTCACGAATGGTTTTTACATCACGGCTTTCTTGCAGTAATTCACGACTGACGTTGAGTGGCAGGTCTGCACTATCTACAACACCTTGCACAAAACGTAAATAGTTCGGAATCAAGTTATCTGCATCATCCATAATGAACACGCGTTTGACATACAGTTTGATGCCTGCTTTTGCTTCACGTGTGAAAATATTGTGCGGTGCTTTGCTTGGAATGTAGAGTAATTGCGTATATTCAGTGCTACCTTCAACACGGTTATGTGCCCAAGCCAATGGGGCTTCATAGTCATGACTCAGGTTCTTATAAAACTCAACGTACTGCTCTTCTGTCACTTCACTTTTGTTACGTGTCCAAAGTGCGCTCGCAGAGTTGATGGCTTCCCATTCATCGGTCTTCACATACTGACCAGGTTTTGCTTCCTCACCTTCAGCAGCTTCTTCTTTCTGCCAAACTTCTTTTTGCATTTCAATGGGCAAGCTGATGTGGTCAGAGTATTTATTGATAATTTGCTTAACTTTATAAGACTCTAAATAATCTAAAGCATCATCACGTAAATGCAGAATGATATCTGTTCCACGTGAAGCTTTTTCAATTTGAGCAACTTCGAAATCCCCTGTCCCGCCACTGATCCAGCGCACACCTTCAGATGCATCTGTTCCAGCACGTCGAGATTCAACGGTAATTTTATCCGCAACGATGAAGCCTGAGTAGAAGCCTACACCAAACTGACCAATCAACTGAGCATCAGATTTTTGATCTCCGCTCAATTTAGACATAAAGTCTTTGGTCCCCGATTTCGCAATCGTACCGAGATTATCAATCGCTTCTTGTTGGCTTAAACCAATTCCATTATCAGAAATGGTGATGGTCTTATTTTCTTTATCTAAAGTGACACGAACATGAAGTTCAGAGTCATTTTCATAATATTCAGGATGGTTGATCCCTTCAAAACGTAATTTGTCACATGCATCCGAAGCATTTGAGATCAATTCACGTAGGAAAATTTCAGGGTTTGAATAGAGAGAATGCGTCACTAAATGTAATAGTTGAGCTACTTCTGCTTGGAAACTATGCTTTTGTGTACTGCTCTCGCTCATGAATCACTCCTTAAAATTAAGCATCAATTTTACTTATGCATAATGAATGGAGTGACTTCTTGATTTTTCAATAGCTATAGATAAAAAAATTAGCATAAAGCATGAGATCGATAAAATTTGATCGATCTTAAAATGGACCCTGCTTATAGACTCTATCCATATACATTTCTAATTTCTGCTGGCGCATCTCATAAACATGCTTCAAACATTCAGTATTATCTTGGCATTGATCTCTCAATTCCAACCAACGTACTTGTTCTGAACGAATCTCAGAACGTGTTCCCATCGGGACTAAACGACGTACAATATTATAAGTAGTCACCATTTTCACATCTGCATCATTCAAACTCAGAGTGTTACAAATGCGTTGTTCTGTGCCTGTTTGTGCTTTGGAACAGTTAAAACTTGCTGCATGGGACTCCACCATAAATATTAAAGCTGTCAAAACGATGCCAATGCTTAGATTTTTTTTCATTCTATTTTACCCATGACTTATAAACAGCTTACTGCCTTTATAAAATCAAAGAAATGGTAAAATTGTTCACATTAATATTCGAAGCTCTTTTAATGCCCCCCAAATTCTTAAAAATGGACTGTCAAAAAAAAACCTTATCTTTCGATAAGGTTTTTCAAGCTCTAAATAGAACTTAGAATTTGTAGCTATAACCCAAAGTATAAATCACTGGATCGATATCTAACTTGAAATTACCAACAGCTGTTTCAACTTTTGGATTTAAATCTGCATAACGTACATCTGCAAATACACCCCAATTTTTAGCATCAGCAGGTTGGAAATTAAAACCGATTTGACCTGCGTATCCAAAATCTTCTTTAACTTTTACTGTTGTGCCAGCTAAAGCACCTGAAGTTTCTTCATCCCAAGGAATAAATGCTGTAGCACCTACACCAATATAAGGTGTGAACCCTGTAGAGTTTTTAAAGTTGTATTTTGCAGTCAATGTTGGTGGCAAATGCTTTAATTTAACACCAGCGATATTTGCTCCTGCCGCTGTTACATCTACATCATGATTAATCGGCGTAGCTAAAAGTAATTCTGCAGAAAAATTATCATTAAAGAAATATTCTACCGATGGGGTAAATGCCAACTCACTATCAGCCTCAACAGTAATTGGGCCAACCAATGAATTTACATTTGATTCTTGAGTAGGCGCAACTGCTGATCCACCTAACTTAACTTGCCATTGACCTGCCATTGCAGATGCAGAAAGACCCATTAACGCAACGAGAGCAACTTGCTTTAACATTTTAAATTAACCTCTGGAAGAATATTACTATTTAAATAAATATTTAAAACAATAATAAACATTGATCGACTTAATATGCAATAGCATTAAATAAAACAATCTATCAATATTTATATACAATTGATATTT
>NZ_JCAKMY010000018.1:0-76748 GCF_059515845.1 Acinetobacter sp. CY79 | reverse complement strand
TTTGTGTGCCATACCAAAGCGGTCTTCTTTCTTGATTACTGCTTTAAGTGGGTTACGTTTACGCATGGATTTGTCCTTTTCGTTAAATAAAAGAAAGCCCCTTTCGGGGCATAGTGTCAGCAGTATCGACGATAAACAGCGCGGTCTTCTCGATACTTACTGTGTCGTAAAGTTGAGCACTCTACATCGTCGTCTTTACGAATTTTTGTGTAGATAGGTGCTCGTGTATTGGGGCGTGTCGTACGTGTAGAACGTACCGTACTACGTGTGCTTGTATAGCTCGAAACTGGTTTAGAGGAGCTAAAGGAGGAACTACTAACTGATGCTCTAGCACCTTTTGCATGAGCTGTGGCAGCACATGAAAATAAGAGGATGGTAAAAGCAACTCCTGTTGCTATAGCGATAATTGCTCGCATGTGTGCATATTCCTTATGGCTTAGATTACGTACGTGCGTACGCATTAAATAAGCACGCATTCTCACATAAAAATGTCAGAATGGGAATAGGTTATTGGGATGCGAGGTCTCTGAGGTTTTTAAAGTTCTTCTCAAAAACTGCGTTGCTAACATAGTAGAAGTATCCGTTCTCTTTCACAATCCAGTCAAAACGATAGATTGTGTGTTCTTCAATGATTCCGTTGTCTCTTTGTACTAGGAAGGGTGCAGATTCATTTACTGGTGCTGTAGGAGGATTACAATTTGTGGGTGGTTTTCCTGTCAGCATCCATATCTGTAAAGAAGTCCGACATACTTCCGTTCCGCAAAACTGGTAAGCTTCTACGGTAAATCGGGGAAGTTGCGTTGACATTATGGAAAGTATTGTGGGAGTGAGGTATAAAAGATGTGCAGAATTATTAAATAATGCACATCCGTATTAAGCCAATTATTCTACAATACTTTGCTATAATTGTGTACTCGTCAGTACAATTCGAGACCACGGCTCGTATAGCTCAGGGTCATTGTTAAGTTCGTTTAACGTAAGCCATTGAAGTTCTTGAGTTTCTAACGTAGATTGAACATCTTCTGGTGATACTTCTACAATACATAGAAGACCACAATGCACTTTTCCTACGTCATTTGTAGTGTCAACAATAAGACCTTTAAAGCTTAACTGGCTTTCATCAATGGAATCAATTTCCAGTTCTTCAAACAATTCACGTTCTGCAGAGAACTTCAAAACTTCTTTGAATGTCGCTACTTGACCTGATTGCATAGATGCAAGGGCATAATCTTCCATATCTACATGACCACCGAAGCCTAGAGATCGGTTGCCTAGAAGTCGTGATTCTCCTGAGTACTTACGTGCGTACGTAAGTACCTTATCACCTGATTTAACAACGATGTATGCAAGGATCTGTGGGAACAGCTGTGCGATAACAGCGTCCATAGATTGCATGTCTGTTGTGTCTACAATCTTGCGATTGATGAATTGAAATGCATCGTTTGGTACCTTGTCTAAGTCGAAAGGGTACAAGCCGAATGCTGTTACAGGGATGTCTTGCTCACGTTTAGCTGATTGAGCAATACATAGTACATTTGGTTTCATGGAAGATTTTCCTAGTGGGTTTGGTATAAAATGCAATAGCTTAGTTACATCTTGTTACAGGGATATTATGCTTACGTACTTGAGTACGCACGTAAACAAGGTGATACTTTGCTTACTGAGAGAGCAAAAGCATTATGAAAACAATAGCCTTAGCGATGCGGAAGGGTGGAACTGGTAAGACCACGAATACCCGGAACCTCGCAGTTGCGTTACATAAGAGAGGATTTAAAGTCCTTCTGATTGATACAGACTCGCAAGGTAGTTTAACAGCTTGGTGGAAAGTTCGTGGAAGTGGAGAGCCTGAATTGGCTATTGTCTCACCAAACGATTTGGAAGCCGGGATAAACCAGGCGAGGAAAGCAGGGTACGACTTTGTAATCGTCGATACTCCGCCTGAATCCAATCAGATAATTTCTGAGACAGTAAAGCACGCAGACCTAGTCTTAGTGCCCTTGAAAGCAGGGCCGGATGATCTACGAGCTGTAGGTCAAACGATTAAGTTGTTAAACGACCTTAAGAAGCCATTTGCATTCATATTAAATGAGATTGATACACGAGCGAACATCACTCGTATGATTGCCGAAGCAGTATCTCAATTTGGTCCGTTGGCTCCAAGCCAACCCCAAAGAACGGTACACACCGAAGCAGCCATTGATGGCCGAACGTGTATTGATATAACGACTAAGAGTAAAGCAAGTACAGAAGTCCAAGCCTTGACGGACTATGTACTTAAAAGATTGGAGAACGCGTTATGAGTAAGCAACCTATTAATCTAACAGGTATGGTAAATCTTGGTAATGAGCCGGACACATCGGCAAGTGCAGTTTACACACCAGTAAAGATGGGTAATCAAATTTACAACGTACCGAACAAGTTTTTCGTCACAGACTCTAAACAAGTATCTGTAAAAATGAGTCCGGAGTTGTATGCTTTAATTCGTCACTGTAACGACAAGACGGGTGTATCACATAAAGACATCTTCCTGGAAGGCTTTGAAATGTGGGTCAGACAACATGCGGCAAAACTCAAATAAGGTAGAGCACACAGAAGTATCGGCGACTACCGAAACATTTGAGATCTTCAAAGTAATGTATGACAACGGTGACGTTGCCAAAATGGGATCTCATGCATTTAACATCTATGCCTATATCAAGGCAACCGTACAGCATAACGATGCTGAAACGTACCCGACAGTTGAGGAAGTATCTGAGAAGACAGGTATATCTCGCGCCACTGTACTGAGAGAACTACCTAAGCTTATTGAAATGGCTTATGTGTCTCAACGTAAGCAGGGCAGAAAAAGTGTTTATACCGTGAATGAACGTATCCCGCTCGTTGATCAAGCAGGGCAAGTTCGAGGTACTGCAACTTGGGAGTATATCCCTAACCTATCTGCGAAAGCGGTAGATGAAGTAAAGGCGATCCTTGATGGACACCTTACGCCTGATGGGGCTCACTTTGTTCATATTGAGAACGTACAGATTGTTGTATCTCATCTTGAAGCAGGGGCTAGTCAGACGAACGTACAGACGGGGACTGTAATGGAGCAGACTGTAGCTGACGGCCAAGTACTTGAGTACCGTGGCAGAGTCAAACAGTCAGAAGATCCTAAAGCTAGACAAGAATATGCGTTAGCTATCCGGAAGTCTTTGGAGAAAGCAGTAGATTCAGCTAGTGATGACGATGAAAAAGCCATATTACTCGAACAGTTAGAGTACTTGGATTCAGTCGTCAAAGGAGAATAGGTATCACAGTGAGACCTATTTATTGGCTTAACTATCTCAATCTGAGACAGTTAGACCATTTTTCATACAAGATAAGGAAAATTTGAGATGGCAAACTTAATTACACACACTTCTGGTCTTCAATTAAATGTAGAGCAGTTGAATCATTTAAGAGGTTGGGGCATTGCATTAACTGGGTTCAATACATGGTCTGCACAGGATCAAACTCTTTTGGAGCTATTGGATTCTCAGTTAATTGCAGACAATGAAGAATGTGAATCAATCCACCAAGATTCTCTTGACTCTGAATAATGTAAACAGTATCTTCACCTTCAACAGATCTCCAATCTGTTAGTCAAGGTAAGGCCTGAACCCTCATAGCTTAGTCACTATGGGGGTTTTTCTTTATGTACCGCATAACCTATGGATATGTGGACAATCCTTCGGATACCTGAACTCTGATCTATTGATAACTTTAGGACAACTATGCAGTTGTCTCCAAAGTTACCAACAGGAGTTCAGTTGCCCACATAGTCCACAGGCTTAATTCATCGTTCTTGATAAACTTAATTTTAAAGATGTTTAGAAGCTTGTGTTCAGCTCATCGTTTTGGTTTGAGGGTTGAGCAGATTTCGGAAAAACTTACCCTAAGGCTCGCTTAATGCTTACCTTAGAAGTTTGACCGAGAAAGATCATCGAATTGGAATCGGGATCGCTTTCTTATCGGGTACAGATCACGTATCAATGTCTGTACTTACATAGGTTACGGTTGATAGCACCGCCCAATCACGTCCTATGTCCAACTCCATGTTTAGCCTATGACGACTTATGCATCCCAAGGGTTTCTTTCACCCAATGTAGTCACACACCATAAAGTCCAACTTATACCGTTTCTGCTTTGATTGGTTCCCACAGTAGCAGGGTCATGTTACATGCTGCCGTACTCTTGACCGACCACATAACACGACGATACGTAAATAAATACAAAAAATGGTTACTTATTTACAAAAAAGTAGTAAAGGGGTATTCACATGGACCGAACTTTGAAGCATAATAGGTCTCACACTGATACCAATCAGAAGAATGCACGAAGCCCTCAAGCCTAAATGCCTGATTCTGAAGTAACCCAAAGAACTGGTAATTCGATGGATTTAGTTACTACCCGGCTGTCACACCAAGTATCGTGTGCTGAATATACGATAAAGCCCTGTACTTTTACAAGTAGCAGGGCTTTATTTTTGTGGGTAAGTTACAAATTGAATTTAAAACTTACGCTGCAACAGAGCTAATTACTTTACTTAACGATTCACGTAATTCGCGTACTTCTTGCATTTGGTAGTTTAAACCTTCAAGACGTTGCGTCGATTCATCACGTAATGATTCTGTCATACGAATGTTTTGAGCTAAGTCTTGTTCTGCTTTATCCAAGTTATCTACTTGAGAACGTAACGTCTCTGTCACTTGTACTAAACTAACTTTCGCTTCAACCTTTGGTAATTGCTTACGTTTAAACATGGCATCCTGCCTCCTTCTCTGATGGGGAGCATTATACGCACGTACGTACTTAATGCAATAGCCTAAGTGAATCTATGTTTAATTTTGGTTTACTCCTATGCTTGTTGAAGTTCTTCTGCGGACATTTGACGAATGTCATGCCCACAGTCCCCGCATGTGTCACCACACGCTTTCATAGTCCATAGACCGCAGTTGCATTTACAGATCCAAATCATGACTTATAGCCCACAATGTCCCAATCGGATGCATAGTCACCGAGGAACTCTTTAATGCGTGGCACTACTGTACCGTTTGCCTTGTAGATGAATGTGAATAGGTGTGCGTTGTCGTTCATTAGCTCGATATGATACTCAACACCCTCATGGCTTCCGACAAAATCAACAGAACCTACAGTGAGGTCCTTACCATTCTTGGTTTTGATCTTAGAGATGTATGGGACTAGGTTTTTACAGTGAATCATTCTGCAGCTTCCTTTTCCATTGCTTTGAGAGCAATGGCGTGTGCTTGATGTAGCTGGGTCATGTTATGTGTCCAACCACTACGGGTGCGAACGCTGAATAATGTGCCATCATCTGCAAAGTAGTTGATCTCAATGTAGATGTTAGGCGTGTACTGGATGATTGCACCATCAAAAAGTGTTGGAACTGTTTTCATTAGATGAACTCCTTGAGTATGTCTGTTGGGTAGATTGGTGATGCAAGCGCTAACTGTATTTCTACGCGCCCGCCTGAAATGTCGTAAGTTGTGTAGGTATGTGGGGCTAGGCTTGGATGTACGTACACCAATGCTCGTTCATCGAACGTGTATTTGTATTCTATAAATGTCTCTTTAAGGCTGAACTCGATAATACTATCGACACCAAGGAAGTCATTATCGTTGTTGCTGACATCCTCACGATGTAGCGTATGTCCGATGTTACGGCCATCAATACTGATTACAAGGATTCCCTCAAGGCTGAGGACCTCACCTAGTGTGCGTGCGTTCATTTTGGTTTCCTAAGGGATGTATAAGTTGTTCCAGTCAATTTGTTCAGTAGTCGCTACTCGGCGACTCACTGGCGGGAGGTACATAGTTGTAAGCTCTTGAGCTGAGCACACCATAAAGTTACCAATGTCAGTAAGCACGATGTAGTCATCCTCACGCATACCTACAATTGTTGCGTTGCTCCAATGTCTTGCGTGAGCTGTGTGAAGTACTGTTCCGACTTCGTAGCGATCAGTTTTCATAAGAACTGGTGTATTGAATTTTTCATCTAAGTACTGCCATACAGCACGTCCATAAAGTTTAGAAGTCATTTCGGTTGAATCCAGAAAGTTATGAGCATTCCACTCTTTGAGACTTTCATCCCTCGAATGGTGTATGGGTAGTCCTGTACGAACTGTAGGATCTGTTCAGCAAGATGACGGCGAATGTGTCGCTTACTTGCAGCATCCATCTGAGCATACTCAGCGCAAGTTCCTGCTGTGAGGTTGTCCTTTAGGAAGTCCTCAGTTCTGCCCTTGAACTCTTTGGCGATGATCGCACAGTGGAAACGTGTAAGTGCTTGGCTTACGATCTCTGCAGCTGTAAAGCGAGAGGTAAGTTTGAGTAGTTGATACTCTGCTTTACTTAACATTTGTATTGGTTTCCTTAATGAGTTTCACATCCCCCAGGTCGAACATGGTCGCACTGTAGGAGTTCACTTGATGAATCCAGTTGTTAAGCCAGTAACCTTTTTCCTTGTTCAAGCTGTAAGTTACTGGATACGCGAAGCGGTACTTAGAGATTCGGTTTGCTGTCTTGAGTAGGATCTGCTCTGCGATCTTCTGAGTACGGCACTCAAACAGTACAGTTACTTTCTTGGTTGGTCGTAACATGGTTCTGAGCGTACCGAACTCATTTAGCACAATGAATGTAGGTTTGTAGATCACTTCTTCCATGGTGATCGCATCAAAGGTACTGTGGTGAACGCCATCGTTGATGACATCTTCAATGACATGCTCAGCGTATCCCGCAGTAGTGAGGCAGTCACGGACATGATCCAATGAGGTGAGAGTTGCCTCACCCCATTTAGGTGTACTGGTCTTCGACCATTTAACGAGGTAAGCCATTACTCGTCATCCTCATAGGCTTCTTCACCATAGGCTGTGAGTACCACACGACTGCCCTCGTCAGTCAGTTTGTCTACTGAACCGCGATACCAGTTACCGTGTGTGTCCTCTTGCATGAGGACCTCTACAGGTGCGTTAGGAGATAGCTTATTTAACTGCTCAATTAAATCGATTACTTTCATTCGTCATCCTCCATACATGGGTTGATGTACTCAGTACCCTCAAAGGCACTGATCACGATTGCATCTTCATCACCTAAGGTGATTCCGAATTCTGTGTAGTGGAAGTCAATCTCAGGTTCTAATGGCGATTCTGCAATGATGACGAGTTCTGCGTTTGGGTCTTGCTTCTGTAGCATGTTGATTAAATCTTTAACTTTCATTTTTTGACTTCCATGATTGATTGTATGTATTGACGGCGGTCAGGGTGTATAAATGCGAGTACGTCTGTCTCATGTGAAACAGACAGGTACATTCCCCCGTCCTCCGTTTCAAAATTGTCACGGATGAAGTCTTCAAGGATCTTCACCTTTTCAAGATGTGTGAAGGCTTTTGAAGTGAGGTACGCTTGATAGGCGTTTGCTTCCTCCTCCTTCTTGAACACAACTTCGTAGTATGGTTCTGCAGCCGGCCCACCTTCGTAGAAGTGATCAAAGATCGGTGTTCCGATACCAAGTGTCTTAGGATCTACTGCATCCTCTGCAAGCTTGCCTTCTACACGGATGTAAAATGTTTCTTGAATTGGATTCATTTGCTTTTCATCCATTTAACAGCTTGTTCAAGGGTTGGGTGAGCAATGACATATTTGTGTTCATTGGTGAATACTGACCAGAGGCCACGACCTTTGTCGTAACCTGTGTAGTGGTTCCCGACTTTGACCATATTTCCGTTAATGGTTACTGTGATGTTATCTGTCATTTGACAATACCTTTTGCTAGTTTGGGGTGGATTACCTTCGTTTATGTCATTAGACTATCTACATGACTCCTATGACAGATTTGTCATATAGACTTACCATGAGATACTCAAATGACAAAAACCATTAGAATTTATGTGAGAGCATCAACAAAAGACCAAGACGCTGAACGTGCATTGGCTGATCTGATTGAGTTCAGTAAATCCATGGGTGAATCCAATTCTGTTTATGTAGAGAACTTCTCCGGGACTAAATTGAATCGTCCCGAACTAAGTCGTCTACTTGAGGAAGCTGAACAGGGTGACATTCTCCTTGTGGAGTCTGTTGACCGACTGTCTCGCTTAACTCAGTCAAATTTTGAGATCTTGAAAGATCGAATAAAGGAGAAAGGTCTCCGTTTGGTTGTTGCTGATCTGCCAACCAGTTACGTCCAGTTTGAGGATCAAGGTGGGATCACTTCATCTATCCTTGGTTTCATGAACAACATGCTCATTGATCTGTTGGCTACTATGGCCAGACTTGATAACGAGAAACGTATCGAACGTATTAAGCAGGGGATTGCTCGCTCCGGATATAAATCCAAAGGTAAACAGATCGACCCTGTTAAACATAAAAAGGTCAGAGACCTTCTTGTGCTCGATGTACTAACGTACGCTCAGGTTGCCAAGGCATGTGATGTGAGTGAGTCCACTGTGTACCGCATACTTAAGACAATGCCACAGACCGAGGAATGTACGTCTTCTTGAACTCTCCAAACTGTAGGTAGATTTCATCACCAGAAGGATGTGAGGAGGTAGGTTCTAAATGAACAACGACTGCCTTCTTTATAAACTTTGATGGTTCTACCCGTGCATCAAGTACAAGTTTGCGAAGTTCTTCACCTAATGCTACGTGTTGATAGATGAGGCAGTAATACGATCCGAAGTCTCGGTCCGCAATTTTTCCTCCTACACAAAGCCATTGCTCGAATACAGGTTGGCGTTCAATCCCGGTGAATCCCGGGAAATCGTCAAACTGGACTACAGTGAGTAAGGGTAAGGGATTGGTACCACCTATAAATTCACTGAAAGAAGATATGGGCGGGAAGCGAGCGTGCATATACTCGCTTAGGCTATTTGGAGAAGATGCGTTCAAGGAAAGATTTCTCTCGGGTAATGATTGATATAACTCGTACGTTATCTCGTAGGTAGATCGCATGACTTACAACTACGTGATTCACCCCGTCCAAGTGGTCAATAAACTTATGTACAGCAGTATGAATGCTGTCTCCTTGAGGCACTGTCACAAGATGGTGACACTTGTTCATAGCCCTAACTCCGATGGATTCAACGATGTGAATCGTCCTAGCTTAAGCATACGTTCTTGATCTTCTAGATCTTGTACGAGGTAAATGTCAGGATAAATCCCTGATAAGGTAATCTCAGCGCCGTAATCCAAGTAAACATTTTCAGCGTGTTGGTCTATCGGTATAAGTTGAAGTACTGTCTCGGGTGTGATCTCGATACCTAAGGGAACATCCTCGGCATCAATCTCGTTAGCGTCCTCGATAAATTGGTGATCTACTTGGTGGATGTAAATACCTGGTAATTTAAGTGCTTGTCCTAATGTCGCCATCTTAGAAGTCCTTGTACACGATTGCATAACGGTACGGGTTTTCTTTGGATTGTGCAGCAACTAGGAGTTTTTCCCCGACCTGTGCTGCACGTTGGCGCATTTGTGCATACTTGTGGAATGCTTCCTTAAACTCAGGGTAGGTTTTATCTGCCTCAGCAAAGTCTTCGTATGCATCACAGAACTCATTAAAGCTATGTAGCGTTTCAATGTATTGTTCGTACGATGCAATGTTGTCAGTGACCTGATCATAGGCATCAACAAGAACTTGGTACGGTAACTTTGTTTTGGTTTCAGCTTCTTTAAGTAATTCTGTGATTACTGTGTTTGGCTCAATTTGGTTGTCGAGCGCATACTTTGCAAATTTTTGCATGTCTAATGCAGAGATGTTCGATAAGGTGATTGATGTTGATGTCATATTCGTTAGACCTTTATTCATATAAAAGAAAAAGGCCCTGATTTCTCAGAGCCTTTGTATTCATGTAGAAGGTTTAAACTTATTGGAGGTGTAGTGCTCAGCTACGTGGAATGCCCTAATCCCGATCCATGCACCTGTTGCGGTGACAATGTTTTGGGAGATCCAACTCAACCAACTTGGTAAGTGTGGTTTCATAGCGGGGTAAGCTTCATACGCTAAGAATGCAACTACAAGACATGCAGCGTATTCAGTAGCGATTAATATCCAATTCGTTTGTCCTTCTTGGATTACTCGTCTTGCGACAGAGATGAATCCAGTAATAAGAACCACAAGGCATGTGATGACAAGAGTCACGATGTCGTATGGTGGTGGGCTTGGTGATTCTGGGATATGCATTCCTTTGCATCCTCAAAAAATTCAAAGCCCGTAGTGTAAGCCTTTAAAGCAACCGTCACTAAATTAGAGACGCTTACGCTTAAATGATGGCATGTTCTCACACATAAATTGGTTCATACGATTCGCATACTCTAATGCAGCGACCTTACACTTAACGATCTGTCCCCCTGGTATTACCCAACCTTGGATACGACCACGTGATACATAAGGTAATTCCGCTACGCCTGCAATGATGTTTGCAGTTTGATACTTGTACTTTTCCGGTGTACGGTGAAACATTGCGTCTAATCCTTTATCGACAATGTGAGTATCTTATACATGCGTACGTACGCACTCAAGTAAGCACGTACGTATTTTGGTTAAGGACTATGCAAACGCAACCTGAAATGCCTGTGCCATTGATGTTTTGGGTACATTGTCTTCCCATACACGCTTACGCTCTAAGTCACCAAGAGTGATTGAACCATTCTTGTGAGTGACAAAGTAGATGCCTGTATGTGATGGAAGACCGATAGGTTTTCGTAATGAGCGGAACTTATTCTTACGTCCAAGTGCCACTAAGATTGATCCATCTTTCTGTACCTTTGCTACTTGGTTTAAGGCAACGGTATATGTCATCCCATGATGAATAAAAGAAATGAGACCATTTTCAACTCCTACTTCAAGTGTCTGACGGATGAAAGGAATGTGGATCTTTCCACTCCAATAGCTGTGAGATGTGAACTCGTGAATACTACGTTTAATCATGCTGCCATTTTCTCTTGCATGTTATCAGCGTACCAATCCTTACAAATAGCTGAGACTTGCTCAGGTGTTGTGTTGTTAGGTAGTGTGATAGCGCTAGACCAGTTAGGGTAATAAATGTCTAACTCGGCACTGAGTTTAATCGATTCATGTTGAATCTCCGGTAACTCGTTCCAAGCCATACATTCAGTTAAATTGTTGTTTGCCCAGTTCACAATGTCTACGTCATCCTTGATGATCAGATAGATCGCATCGTGAATAAGTGCAACCGGTACAATGTCGTACTTGTATTCAGAGTTCCAAACTCTGTCCATGAACTCTACGATTGCTCGGTTGTTCAGGAGACCGTACGACTGTCCTGAGATCGCATTACCTACGCTTCGTGCTTCGGCTTCTGCTTCTTTCGGAGTTTTGCATGTACCTAAGATTGTCTGTTTAAGGAGTGGTGTACGGATTCGTAAACCAAATGCAACGGTTGCATAGCCTTTATCACAGCACTCTTGGATTTGTACTTTCATCCATTCATCCGAAGCTACATACATCTTGTGGTAGTTGGATTCTACTCGCATGGCTTCTGTTTTATCGAAACCACAGTTTTTAACGAGTGTTGACCATGTACCTGCATATTGCATAGCGAATGACGGTGATTTAGATCGGTTACGAAGTTTAGGGAACTTGTCTTTAATACTGTTGATTGACTCAACCGTATCTACAATACCTGCCATCTTTTCAGGCCAGTAGTAGAAAGCTCGGAAACAGTGACCGTCATAACCCTCAGTGTAGATCTTAAGCTTGTTAGGATCTTTCGTGAGTAGTGTATTGATTCGGTCTTCCAGTGCGTTGAAGTCAGCACCACAGAATAAGTGTCCGGCTGCAGCTGCAAAGCACTCCTTGATGAGTTTGCCCCACTTACTTCCTGATGGTAAGTTTTGTAGGTTTGGTTTCGATGACGATAAACGCCCTGATACTGTACCTCCTAAGTTGAATCCACCATGTAAGTACATGCGTCCGTCAGCTTTCATTGTCCCTGATTCAAATGCAGGTAAGAATGCTGATAGGATTTTGGCCACACTACCTAAGTCAATAATGCCTTGGAGAGTGACTTGCTGTGCTTCATCTGCGTGGTTTAAAAGCTTCTCAATGATGTCACCACCTGTTGCCGGTAACTTCGTTTTGGTACGCTCTAACACTGGTAGCTTCATTACTTCGTGAAGAAGTACAGCTAAGTGTGCTCCACTGTTCGGGTTGAACGTGATGTGAGCAAAGTCTTCTATCGGCTTCACTTTGGTTTTTAGCTTGGCATTCGCTTTCTCCATCTCATAGTATTGGATTAATAACCCAGCTTGCTTAACCTCAGGTGATGCAAAGATAACTTTTAATGCTTTGGCTTCCTCTGCCCCAAGTTTTGCTCGTGCTGCCTTAATCCGTTCAGGATCCATAGGCATACCAATCAACTCGATCTGTGTGAGTACTTTTAAGGTTGGTACCATCAAAGAGTCATACAGCTCTAATTGCTTGTCAGCGATCATGATTGGGTAGTACTTCTCAAATACATAGAATGTACTTAAGCAGTCCACAAGGTTATAGCGAAGCAAGTCTTGCTCAGGGATACGTCGAATGTCCTTAATGTCATCCTGAGCCCAGTTACCTGCGAACTCATGTGCCAAGACTTTTAATCCAAGTTCATTACCTGCAGTACTGTTAGTCGCAAGGTATGCAATGATCTTGGTGTCATGGATTGAACGATAAATTGTATGCAATCCATGTAACAGACCGATACGATCAAGTGGATCCTTCATCCATAATTCACGGATCATCACTTTTGTATCGTAAGTTGCATTATGGAAAATCAGCTTACCTTTATACGATTCAAAGAATCGACGTAAGAGTTTTCGTACTGCAAGGTTGTGGTGACGATACCCGTAGTGTCCGTCTTTAACATCTACCCCTGTGTGTGCGACATAGTCTACACAGAACGCCGTCCCTTCGTGTTTGCTCCATGCAAATGCAATTGTCCCTAAACCTGCCTCATTGACATTAAGACTGAATGTCTCGATGTCGCATGTAATGACAGGTTTTTGATGTAAGGTATTCAACATCCATTCGATACCGGCAAGACTGTTTGGGTAGTCTTCGTAGTGAATGATGTCTGCACCTAACACACTGTAGTTGCCGTTGATTACGTCAGCCAGTGCGTCGATTGATAAATCAATTTTTGAGATCTGTTCCGGGTTGTAAATTAAAGCACCATGGTTGAGTCCAACGGTTACTTGCATGTGTTCACATTGCTTGTGGTGCACGTTGTACATATAACCAAAGTGACCGTCTGCTTTTGATTGCTTCGCTAATACTTTGAAGTAGGAACTATCAGCACAGTAGATGTACTGGATTCCAAGTTCCAATAGCACAGGCATAAGTTCTTCAAGGTATGACTTGACGACCTTAGTACCTGCCTTATTGTTTTCATAGCGTAAGGAGAATGCAATTACTTCCGACTCTTTGATGCCTTTCTTTGCTAAGGGAGCAACGTAGTACTCCCGAAGCTCGCGTTCTGTTAGATATGTTGGCTTGATTAGGATCGCTACTTTATAGCGTTCCTGTGGCTCACCAACAAATGTCATGTGTAGCATGTTAGTCCATTACCGTGTTTTTCAGAATCCGTTGCTTAAACAGCTGTTCCCCACGCTTGTTGTAACGAAGTGCCATCTCAATGTGCTCCTCACTGAATCCTTCCAAGGTCTCAGTGGTGATATGTTTTCGCACAATATCGTGTACAGCTGAGGGAAAAACCTGTAAGTACGTACGTAAGCACGTACCCATGTTAAGGATAGCAGTTATGTAGCTTGTAACGTAGGCTTTCTCTGCATTGAGTGCTTGATCTGCAACCAACAGAGTATCCATACGTTCTTTCAGATCTGGAAGGTCTAAGGGTTTAGGCAACTGACGCGAACGCATCCCATAGAATGCGCCCTTATAAGTGAACCCTGTTGCGCCTGTTGCTACTTTGTGTTGTGAAAGGATGGTGTCCATCTCCTCACACAAGTTAGCGTTTGGTTTCGTGTAAAGGAAATTGATCATATCCTTTTGTACGTTGAATGGAGCTGAGTACGGCTTTCTCACACGAGGTCTCCTGTTAGGATGACTTTGGTACGTGCACGACTGATCGCTACATACAACATACGTGCAAGTTGGTCGCTGTCATGCGCTTTACCAATATCATCTAGGTCAACGAATGCAATGTCATAGGTTGATCCTTGAGACTTGTTGACTGTACAAGCATAGGCTGCTCGGAAGTCTGCCCAAGTCGTTTGAATCTCCTTAACTTTTACAGGGTCTCCCTCTGCTACTGCACGTGCAACCGCTTTATCAATATCACTTGGATTATTCGGTAAAAACAGTCCGAGTGAGTTGGTTGTATCCACTGAGCGTCCGAGAACATTGTAGTTTGTACGTTCTTCACCTAGACGAGTGATTGTCACTAAAGCATCTGTTTTGATCGGGTTCTTACCGTTCGCAAGAAAATGGTTATTAATGGCTTGATCACCTACAGCAAAGCTTGGGCGACCTTTGGCCATACTATGTAAACCATTGTTATAGGCAATCACTGTCTTGTTAGTCCATGCAAGCATACGACTGTCTTTAGACTTCCAACCGTCTCGGGTGAACTCATCACGAACCATAAGATCAAAATCACCACGGTTCTTGTGGATGATGAACTCACCGTCAGGAGCGCATTGTGGGAATGGGCCACCTAAGATGTGCTCACGCAATCCTTTTGTTAATGCTTGGATTGGATTATCTGCAGCTTGGCGTACAACCTGTTCCAGTTTCGCACGTCGAATTTTTTGATCGAATGCAGGTGTTGTCACACATTTCACAGGTGTTAGCTGTGTTGGATCGCCCATGAATACTACTTTCGATTGGCGCGTTGCATACTTGATCATGCTGAGTAACTTGTCATCAATAAATGATGCTTCGTCAACAAAGATGATCTGACCTACTGGATCCTCCGCATTACGCTTACGTGTAAGATGGTTTTCCCCTGTTGAGTAGTCTGTACGTACACCAATTCCCAGGTGTGAATGGATTGTTACTGCCTCCATTCCTGATGCCATTTCCAATGCTTCTGCAGCCTTGTTCGTTGTAGCTGTCAAGGCAAACTCAGTGTCAGGGTGTGTTGGTACGGTAGTTCGTTTGAGTTCGTCAATCTTTTGGATCTCAGTAATTAAGTGCATGACCAATGTGGTTTTACCTGTACCGGCATAACCTTCTAAGATCATTGCTTCCTCGTCTGAACGTAAAAATTCATAAAACTCTTTACGAGCATTTTGTTGGCAGTTAGTTAATTGCATGGGAATCTTCTTTTTAATTACAAGGTGAAATGGATAACTTTGTCTGTACGGTTAGGTGCAACAAAGCGTGGGTTGTTGTAAATAACCCATAGAACAGGTCTGCCTTCTTTCGGGAGGGTATCGTGTGGATGGATACCGCCGTCAGTGACAATGACCAAAAGCTGAGACTGTTTGTGCTCTGCAAAAGCGAGATAGGCAATTGATGCAAGAGTTCCCCCTCCTCCTGTGAATGCGACACGTTGTAAGTCTCGAACTGACTTAACTTTTGCGTCTCCTCGTAGTAGGTGGTCGAACTGGGTCACATTTACTGCACTTGGTTTGACCTTCTTGAGAATGCCAAAGAGTTCAGCCATGAATGCTTCAAAGTCTTTTGCAGATACAGATCCACTGACATCAATAGCAACGTCAATCTCACCCGCTTGAGGCGAGCGGAGCCTCGGCAAGTACGTGCCTCCACGTTGTTTTGGACGCTTCCACGAGTAATCACTCTTACACATCTGCGTTGACAGATAACGTGCAAGAATGCGTTGCCATGGGAGTTTAGGATCAAGCAACTCTGAAAGTAGTCGCTTAATACCATTGGACAGTTGAACCTCACCTGAGAGTTCTGCAAGTGTCTTTGCACGAATGATTGTTCCTTCAATCTCTTTACGTGCTTTCTCTAGCTCCTCGGGTGGTAGTGTCTCACTGAGGTCGTCAATATCCTTGAATTGAGGTTCTGTTCCATCATCCTCGTTCTCAAGTATTCGGTAGACTTCCTCTGTGGTCATATCAGTGAAGCGCTTGTTGTACAGTGCGCCTTGGATCATGGTGAAGCCCTGCTCTACAAGTGCTGCGTTAATTACATAATCTGCAGCTACATTCCATAAGCGAGGGCATCGGTCCTTACGTCGAACCATGTGTAGGAAAACTACATGCAAGGTCTCGTGTGCAAGGAGGAATATGCGTTCTTCTTCTGTCAGTGACAGGAAAAAATCAGGGTTGTACTTAATGTACTTACCATTGGTACAAGCTGTGGGGATTGAATCGTCCACGATAGTCTCAAGCGATAGACATATTGTTGAGAAGAAGATTGCTCCCTTTCTTCCCATCATTAGGATCTTGCTTCGACTTAATTCTTTTGAGATGTCTTTCATTGGTTTAGCCTGTGTTTGTCATGTGTGCAACCATGAGACGCTCAAGGGTGTCTGTCATGGATACTTTGTGCTTCCGGCAATGCATTTGGAATCGTTGGTGGATACCCAAACGTACCTCTGCATTAAGTCGTTTACGTTCTGCATTTCTGTATTTCAGATCCAAGTGCTCAAGCATTTGATCCTCTGAATTGGCTGCGATCAGATTGGTGATCTCACCGTTCTGCTCTTTACGTCGAAGGATGTACATCCCCTCTTGGCACTCAATTGAGAGTTCTTGGTTTGTTGTATAAGCCAAGGTTTCACAAACAGACTTTAGATATTTCATACTTACGTACCTGCGTACTTACTTAAACAAATGAAAAGCTAAGCATGGTTTCACGCTCAACTTCCTCACGTGTAGCGACTGCAACGAGATAGTCGTCTAATGACATACGTACTTCGTTTTTGTTAATGAATACAGTTGCATCACGTAGGAACTCTTTGAGTCCTTCATACTTTTGTTTGGTGATGACGACTTGATTATCTGTCATGGTCTATAAATTCTCCGAATACTGCTTCTGCACGTTGCTTTCGTATAGCTACGGCATCTTCAAGATTGTCAAATAAGCCAAGGTGAATGGATTTGCCGTTAACAGTGATGGTGGCTCTCCACTTCTGTTTACCTTTATGCCAAGACACACCTTTATAGCCTGAGCTGTTGTCGTGACGCATTTTGGCATTGGCTTGGTTGGTTGAGTTGGTTGCTGCGCGTAAGTTTTCAATGCGGTTATTAAGCGGGTTTCCATCGATGTGATCGACGTACTCTGGTTGCTCTCCGGTATGCATGAAGTAGATGATTCTATGTTCTGCGTACCGTTTGCCATTAATTCCCACCTCCCGATAATCATTTGTCTTTCTACCTGCCTCTTTACCCACAAATCGAGTAACGAATCCTTTGATTGCCCTCGGGGAGTTAAAGTAAGAATCAGGCGGCTGTTTCCAAATGAGCGTACCCTCTTTGTAGTCAAATAAGGCATCCATGGGAAATCCAATGTCTCGTAGGTCATTGCGTTTTCTCACTCTGCTACAATCCTTCTCAGTACGTATACTTTCCCTCGTCTGATTTGTTCCTCATCAAGTTCGGGAAGGGTGTGCTTGGTTTTGTATGATTCAACTGCTTGTCGAACTTCTTCAATTGTTATGTCTTCATCTAGTAATTTAAGAAGACTGTCACAATCGATTCCTCGTTCTGTGATATCCCAGGAGTGTTGGATTGCATTACAGTCCTCATCAAAGATCGCATATCCGAAGCCTGCTTCGTAACTACCTCCTGAGCCCCAGTCCCATGTCAATGGGATACCGTGATTGGAGAGGATCTCTACCTCACTCTCAACATCTGCGTAGTTCACTTCACAGAACTCAAGAGATACAAGGTGGGTGTATTGATCTCCCCATACACATTGTTCAGGTACCTCGAGTAAGCTCATTGCTTTCTCTTTGTGTTCCTTGCGTATATGGATGTATACCGTTGTTCTGTCTCCCATTACATGCTCCCGCATATAGCTTTTAAAGCCATTGGTTTACAGTAGGCGATGTCTGCATCATAGAAAGGCACAGGACAGGAGATAATCTCTTGGTTGAGTACAGCTTCCTTGAGTTGATCTAACGTGTTGTTGTTGAAGGCCTCAATAACAATTTGGAGATCCACGAAGTCGTTCATGTGGTTTAACTTACATACTTGGTACTTATCATCAATCCAACGAAATTCTGAACGCTTCCAAAGGTCATCGTCAGTATTCATGTAGATAGACATTGGTGTGCCGTCTTTGATTAGTGCAAGCTGAAACTCAACTTGGCAATCATCAATCGTGTGATCCAATGAGAGAGTCACGGTACCTTCGCGTGATGTGGTGTGTATGTGATTGAACTGCGGGTCAATTTGATATTTGATCATCATTTGACGTAAGTAGCTTTCAAGGACTGTAGGTACTTCAACCTGAAATGCTGACATTTCTTCAACTTGCACTGAGAAGCTTGCAAAGTTGTTAAGTTGCCTATGTGCTTTGTTTACTGCAAAGAATGCAGCACGTTGTACGTTATCTTCATGTGTCATGGTTTAACCGTCCATGCAAGTGCGATCTGTTTTGCTTTGCTTTCGTCTGTAGGTGTGAATCCCCAAGACTCCGCCATTGCCTGTCGATCTTGTGCATACTTTCGTAATGCTGTGTAAGTTTGCTGTTCTAATTGCTCTAGTACAGTAGATGCAGAGACTAGGTCTGAGTACTCGTTACTTTGGAGGAACTTATACTCTCCATCCACATAGCGAAAATGATTTGAGTTATTCCCCTCATAGCTACTCTCTACCGTGAATGTGTGAGGTACCCCTAACTTGGAAAGCACATCTTGTAGATTTGATGCGTTGAATTCTGTTTCAATTGCGAAGTAGCATGACTCGTCGTCGTAAGCATCCTTATCGTCAACACGCAAGCCTTCGTTCTCTATGAGACACAACACCATATTGCGTAGAAGTACTGGGCAATCTATACGGACATACGTTGGATCATTAACACCAACTGTGTTGCAGTGGTTATGTGATACCTCCGCAAAGAGGTGTGGGAAATCTAAAGGGTTAGCCATGTTTTACCTGCCCAAATAACTATGAAGTAAATGAAAATAAGAAAAAATCCCCCACACATGCCTAAGAGAATCTCAGGGATGTGTGGGTAGATCTGGCTTTTAAAGTAGTTCGTCCGCATTGTCTTCAAACCATTTCTCCACATCAGGGTGCTCGAACAGTTCAGGCTTACGCTTGATTGTTTGTTTTAAGCAGATCACTCGAAGTTCGCCTGGGAATCGGTTCACATACTTAAGTAAGCTTCCAATGTTTTCCTCTGATGCATGTGCTGCAATCGAAGAAAGTGTTGCCCAACGAATGTCCAAAGCTGTCGGAACATCTACACTCAAAGGGTTCGCAATAATTGCTTGGATTGATGGCAACGATTTATAGATAGAGGTGAATACAAGGAACTCACGTGCAACGCCTTCACTGATTAAAGGGGCAAGGAGTAGAACGTCTTCATCTGATAATGGCTTACCATTGGTGAGTCTGTTTGCGAACATCCACGTACGAGGAGATGCATACACATCCTGAGCTGAGTCAGGGTTGAATGTGTATAGGTACGTTGGTCGCCAGTTGATAAAGCCAAGAATACGGTGATCTGCATCCACTGAGCTTGCATACTGCGCCCAGTCTTCTGCTAATACTTCCACATCAAATACAGCCATACGAGAGACCAATGCGGATGACATTTCCTCTACGTTTGCGCCGTCTGTTGCTTTGTTACCTGCAGCAACGATATGTACGTTTGGATGAAGTTTGAAATCACCAACCATACGATCAAGTACGAGCTTGTATGCTACGTTTTGAACTGCAGGTGGTGCATTAGAGAACTCATCAAGGAACAGTAACCAACCATTTTTACCCTCAGGTAAAGCGTCCCCTTCTAATGGTAGGTTACGAGGTGGTGCATAGTAACTGCGTCCTTTCTCTGTAACTGGGAATCCTGAGATGTCTGTTGGATCCCGTTCAGACAAGCGATAGTCAATTAAAATGAGCCCTGCAGAGTCAGCGATCTCATGAACTACGCTTGATTTACCAATTGCAGGACTACCCACCATGAATGGGACAATACCTACTGCAAGGTATTTACGAATAAGTTCGGCTGCTTTACTTAATGATACTTTCATTCTTTTGGTTTCCTATTAGAGAGATCATTCGAGGGCTCGGAGAGCCCCCTATTGTAGTTACTTGCGTACGTGCTTGCGTGGGTACGTACGTGGATTAAGCGATAATTTCATCTAAGTGTTTAACTTTTACGCGAGAGTACTTCCATCCGCTTACATCAATAACTTGAGCTGTTTGCACGTACTCGCAAGATGGGCATGTCCATCCTTCTGTGTCGTGACGTTCAGGTTTGTGTTTGAACATCCAAATTGTGCCGTCTTTATCAGTGGCTACCCATTTGTATTCCGGTGGAATGTACAGGGTGATACCGAAGTAATCGTAAACACGGCCTTTGTCTTTAATGATGAATACTGGTTTGTCTTTGCTTGTCATGGGAGATTTTCCAAGTGAGTTGATTAACTGAGATACATGAAGTACGCCAATCCCCTTCAAGAATATCGACACGCATAAATGGTATATAACCATTCGTGGTGTAATCCTCTAGGTGATCGGATGCTACTTTGAAGCATTGGCTTCGTTCGCTAAGTTCAGGCATTGATGCGTATCCGGTAATGGTACCGTCTGCATCTGTTGCCACATACTTAACAAATTTTGGGAGATACAAGGTAATGCCGAAGTAATCAACGACATTAAGATATTTGGTTTGAAAGATCACTCTGCACCTCATGAACAACTGTAGTAACGAGGGTCATAATTAAGACTGTCATTTCGTTACGTTGCCCTATGGGTACTGTCTGCAAGATTGCGTTGAGTGCTTCCTTAGATGTGTTTGCTTTGTTGAACAGTTTCGAGATGCTCATGGTTTTTACCCCTTTGTACTGATTGATTCAGCCAATCGACACGAGATTCGATTGACATTTTGTTGTAAAGTTCCTGTGCAGACGTTGATGTTAGGAGTCTGTCTTTTAGTTGATTTAAACTGGTAATGTTGTGAAGCTTTAGATATTCGAGAATTGCTTTCTCAGGTTTTGATTTAAACGTCGGGCAGCTAATAAGTCCCTCATCTGCAAGTACTCGACGAATTGTGGTAGGACTGACACCGTAGAACGTTGCAAGCTCATTAATGTCTACAGTGCCTAAACGGAAGGCGTTTGCAATTTCTTTAATTACTGCAGGCTCTTTAAGGTGATGTACGGTCATGGGGTTTACCTGATCTTTTCGTTGGTATAAAAAAAGTCCATAACTGGGGAAGTTATGGACTGTAAAATTCTGAGATAGCAAAGCTGATTGGCTTTGTTGCTGATCATTCTACCGCACGGAGTGCGGAATACAAGAAGTTTTATACGTACGTACCTGAGTACGTACGCAAGTGTTCGGATAATCAACAAATTGCATAATCACTGTTACGGATTAAGTCTGCTAAGTCGTCTGAGTATTTTGGATATTGGCCATCTGATTTAAGGATTGTGCTGAATACAAAGTCTAAGATTGTAGACTCTGCAAATTCAGCCATGATCTCTTTATACCAATAACGCATACGATCACAGTTGTTAGGTAGACACATAAATGCGTCATGTACTGTTTCGATAGCGAATGGTTTGTGCTGTGACATACGATCTAATAGGTTGAGAAGTTTCTCTAAGTATTCAGATGGTAGTGACTCACATGCTTGCTGGGTAAGATGCTGTACGATCACTGTGTCTAACATATTTGTTTGAACATAGAGATCATAATGGAATGCAATCTTCTCGCTCATTACTTCTAACTTGTAGTTAGGGTACCGAACGCTAAGCTCTTTAGTGATCATCTCGATAGCTTTGCTTACTTGGTTTGGATTGTAGTTACAGCGACGAATCATAGTACGAAGCAGGTAAGCATCCAATGAGTGAACTACGTTCGCCACATTTGATACACCACGCTTCTTACCTTCGTGTACGCTGAACTGAGCTGTCATTTGGTAATGATCTAACTCATCAATCTCCAAACGTTTCTCAACTTTTTGCATTACTTTGATGTGTACAAGGTCGCCGTCTGGAGTTACCCAGTCGTGTGACAATGCATAAGCTTGCCATGTTTGAATGAGATCTTCTAACAGTTGGTATGCGCCTTCTGCTACTTCTGATGCTGCATCGTAGAATGCCTCAAGTACTGGGCCTTCACCGAATAAATCACGAGGAATTTTCTTACTTCCATAACATGATGTCATTACTGCATCTTTAGCATCTTTACGAGAGATGTTGATCTCATCCATACCTTGTTTGATAAGGATGGCATTAATTGCTTTGTGTACTGCAGTATATGCATCTGCACGTTTGTTTGGATCGATTAGACCTGTAGCATCTGCACCTTTATGACAGCCTGTGAGTGCTGACATAATTTGGATACCTGAACACGTTGCATCTAATGCAACCATGTGCCCAGTCTCAATACCTTGTGCTGCTTTACGAATGTTCAGTACAGCCTTACGGTATAAGTGTGGTTCATCTGCTTGATCTGCGAATGTCTCTAGGTTAGACCAGTTGTCTTTTACCCATTGGATTCGAGTCTCAAATAATTCTTTATCTAAACCGAAGTGGTTAGCTAAGTCGATTGCTAGGTATTCAATGCCTGTATAAGATTTCATGTGTTGATTCCTTGATGTTTTAGTTAGTGGTTTGATTGAGTACGCACGTGTGCACGTACGTACGTATTTAGATTAAGCAGTTGTACGGTATGTGATTACAGCGCATGGGATCATAGCTATAACGAATGCAACTACGATCATTAGTGCAGACATTACTAAGTTGCTGTCACCAACTCGTAGGCCATAAAGTACTGCCATTAATACAATGATTGTTGCTAGTACTAAACCTGCGAGGATGTGTTGTGCTACATATTGCATGGGTGTTCTCCAATTACTGATAGTCAATGTTATTTAAGTACGCACCTACTTACGTAAGTACGTTCTTGAGGAGGTCAACGATCTCGTCTGTAGTCATCTCATCGAGATCCTTTGGACTGACAATGCCATGTCCAATTGCTTTTACTAACTTATGTCCTGATGGATCGTTGTCACCAATGGCGAACAACTTATAAGGCATAGAGGTTAGTGTATTGATGTAATCTTGGTTTGGTGTTGATGTCAGTAGTGCTACTGCATTTAGACCAAGTTTGTGTATGGCTGCTGCTTTGAATGTCCCCTCAACTACACAGAGGTATTTGAGCGATGGATTCAAGCCCTCAAGTCCCCACATTGCTGTTTGGCCTTTAGTTACATAAGTATAGTAGCGTGATTCTTCTCTTGGCTTACTGCCTGACTTGTCTGTACAGAGGTGTCGATACTCTTGGTATCCTATAAGCTGTCCTGACAAGTTGTGGAGCATGAATGTTGCCACGCTGTCTTCACAAGTAAATACTGACGTGTAGTAACCTGGAATAACACCACGTTCTACGAGATTTACATACGTCGATAGCTCTGCAAATTGTGTATTCATACGATTACCAAATTCTTTAGTTGTACTGATTTAAGTTGAGCTAATGTAGTGATTTCTACATACTGAGATAGTTGTTGTACTCTCCCTACATCTAGCACATGAACTTCATATCTGCTTCTCATCATAGGTGCGAGGACTAAGATGAAGTCATGCTGTCTAGCGTATGACATCCACTTAGGTACATTAGTTGAGATGCTGTGTAATACTGGATCCCAAGTTGCATCATGGCTTTGGTCAATACGTTTTGGGTTGATGTAATAATTCATTACTTACAGCCTTGTATGAATGCGTCTGCACCTGTTGCAACTTCTTTGTGTGCAAGGTTGAGCATAGCTTTCTTGAATGAGTTTCCTTGAGGTGATATGTGATAACCGTACGAGTAAACTCGTCCTCGTTTATCTACCTTGTGTTGGAAATGGAACTTATTACCATGATGAATCATGAGTGCGTACGTACTGTAACATTGTAGTTTGTACTGATCCCAGTTTTCCACTTCAAGTTTGTACATTTCCTTTTCTTCACGACTAAGGTTGTCATAGTCATCGTCAAGCTCACCCCATCGTTTCTCCACCTTCTTAGAGGGTGTCTCCTCTACAGATGAGATGAAGTCTGTATCAATCTCAAAACAATTTTTGTTCTGAGTGTTCAATACATCTAGGGATAACTGTCCATCATGATGATTTTGATAACCGCCTAAGATTAGGCTGTCACCTGAGCATGTCCAGTAACCTGAGTGACGATTGTTCTTCAAGGTACGAGGTCTATGTAACATAGGAGGTAAGAACTGAGCATAGTTAGCACGTTCTTCTAGGTCAGCACATAATGCAATACATGAGCGTACATTGATCTGTGAGTACTTGTTTGGTCGCTCTAAGTCGAACAGGTCTGTCTCACATAGAACTGCAATAATCTCAGCTACAGTTTGGATAGCTGAACCTTGGTCCATCATCTTGAGCTTGTTTGCACACATAGATGCCACGTTTACTAACGGCATAGGTGACTTACATTTCATGATGATAGTAGTGATGATGTCGAATACAAGAGCGTACGTGTCTAGCAGTGCTATTTCATCTAATCGTTGATTCTTGGATTCATAGTAATCCTTTGACATCCACTCAGTCACAGCTTTAACGCCGTCTGCTACTTTCCCCATAATCTCAGGAGATTGTGATATTTCATCACGTACCATCTTATGTATGGATTTAGCATTAAAGAAGTTCTCAATGTTCTTCTGCTTGCGTGCTTGTGTAACGAATTGAGCTAGACGTACATTCTTCTTTGTAATACCTGACATGGTAATCTCCTTTTAGTTAGTGAGTGCCCAATAGCACCAGACGAGCCGCGAGGCTTCGGAGTAACTGCTATCTGTCTGTCTGATCAAACTCATTAAATCAAATAGAGCACCTACCATTTGGTAAGTGCTCTACTTATATTAGAGTGACAGTTGTAAGCTGTTTGAATTAACAACTTTCTTTTGTCCGTATGTGATACGAAGCTTGCCTGCCAAAGCCTGAGCTTTAGCTGGGTCTTCTGAAAGGATCTTGATTAACAGTGCGTGCACTGGATCTGATTCCACAAGTGGAATACCTTTCTTAGATAGTTTATGTAATTCACCATTATCAAACTCAATCTCAAAGTTTAGGAAGCCTTTAGCTTCTTCAAACTCACGATCTTGGTTAGATGAATTAGTGTTAGTAACAAAACGAGAATTGTTAGCCATTAGATAAATCTCCAATAAGTATAGTCAAGGATGAACACAACAAGTGTTTCCAAGACAAGGCGCGAGCCTGATTAAGACGACTTAAGGAGATGTATGTCATAGAGGTAGGAAGCAATAAACCCTACAACTGAGTGTAGGGAATATTGGATTAGATAGGAGGCATCTGAACCTTGCGATCTTTATGAATCACGTACCATGTACGATGTTCATCTTGATCTATGTCAATGATGTTATTGACAAGGAGACAGTGCTCTAGGACAGCCCAATCTAGGAGTTCAGTTGTCATGTTGTATGACAATGACATATCCAAGGTGTAGGTAATTAACTCATCTGTTGTGAACAGGATATTAATCTGTTCTTCACTAAGCATTGCTTTACGTGTAGATGTGTTAGCCATAGTAGTCACCAATATGTAGTCAAGGAAGTATTTCCAAGACATACCGCGAGGTAACTATGTAGGGAGTGTATAGGTAGCTGATTTAGTAGGGTAGAGTATAGGTCTTGCATATCTATAGGGTGATAGATAGTGTAGGTAGGTAGGTGTATACCTAGTGCCAAAGCTCCTATTTACCTACGTTTCTCTCTCATCATTGTACCCTCAGAACTATTGGATAGTGTGCATAGGGTGACTGTAGGCATGAGAGTGTAATGGAGTAGGGTGTATGTGTAGGACTGTATGAGGTAGGGTGATGTCCGCGAGACGGAGGTTTCCTAACATACAAAGGGGCTGGCACATGGACTGTCTTGATGTGTTTGTGTCATGTGTATGTGTTGATGAAGTCAATAACCCTACAATTAAGTAGGGTCATTGGTATCACAGGCTGAGCTTAAGTTCTTCTTGCTTCGAGTGAACAGTAGTAGTATCCATCTTCAACTGCTCACGACGGCGTTGAATCTTCGCTTGCTCCTCCATGAATGTAGCCTCATCATTAAGCTTAGCAAGCTTAACGAAGTTCTCACTCTTTACTTCACCTACTTCTGCTAGGTTGTTCAATGCATTAGCACCTTTCTCCGCTGCTTGACCTAAGCGTACGAATACTTGAGCGAATGCACCAATTGCAAGGAAGATAGCTTTAATTGCGTTCATGTTGTTTCTCCAATAGTCAAGGCATAGATGCCGATCAAGGCGCGAGCCTTGCAGATCAATACACTCGCATGGAGTAGGCTATGTAATGGAAAGCGGTCATTGATTTGTAGTGGTAAGAATCCTTTTCCTGATCCGATACCCGGGGGGGTCAATCCCCCTGGGGGTATCCTGACTGTAAGAACCCTGCTACCGTACTAAATTATTTGAGATCATCAAAACTTTCTGCTCACTAATTAACCACTACAATCTGTGGGCATTCCTATATAATATGAGAGAAAAATGGGGGAAAACTTTTGAACGCACTACAACTGAGATGGTTAAAAGAACTTGGTCCACAACATGCATTGGACTGGGTGACTCGTATGGAAGACGAATGTATTGAGGAGGTTCACCTTATGACTCCTACCTCATACGATTACAGTACGAATGATCCATACATTAATTTGGAATCTATGCCTTATACAATTGAGGACTTCATGGAGGTTGCACCTAAGGGTGTGCTTCATTCTTCTTTGGATTCATTGGCTTTTTCTAAGTAATAAAAAACCCTAGATAACATCCTTGTCGTCTAGGGTTAGCTCGCTAAGTTACTTCCTTGTAACTCCTGAACATGGGATGGAGTATATACCCGATTACGTACGTACGCAAGTACGTGCGTATACTATCAGGCGTTTTTTACAAGGAAGTAAAACGATGTCTAATTTGCTATCGAGAGAGCAATTGCAAGAAGCATTGCCAGATAGATTTAAGAAGACGGTAAACCAAGACTTAGTAGATCAGATCAATACCACCCTTGCAGATCCCGATATGTATGAAGCGTATCGAGATAACCTGTTGAGTTACACCACTGTAATGCAAGAAGGTCGATGGACGATCCCTGAGTATGTGCGAGCCGTTAAGTATGTAAGCCATAAACTCTTAGGGAATACGCACCTTGATTCATACATCAAGACGTTCCCTGAAAAGTATCAGTCATGGTTGGCGAGAGGTGTATCCAGTAAGGACATCTCGTCGTACATCTCTGCATACAACAAATCCAAGTTGGTGAATCTGATCTTTGAACAGACCCTCATTCCTTCTTGGGTTCTGAATCAGGATATGTTCCAAAAAGCATTGAACACTCAAGCCGATCTCATGCTTAACGCTAAGTCTGAGATGGTTCGTATGAATGCTGCGAACTCTTTGCTCAACCATTTGAAACCACCACAGACTCAGAAGCTTGAGTTAGAGATCGGTGTGAAAGAGGGTGGTGCAATTGATGCATTACGTCAGTCGACTATGGAGTATGTCGCTGCACAGAAACGTGCAATCGAATCTCAAGCCATTACTGTGAAAGAAGCGGCTGAGTCTCGGATCATTGAGGGGGAATCGAAAGATGTCTCTTAAGGAATCGACACTCAGTTATGCAATCCGACAGGAGTTACCTGCAGAGTTTACAGAGGAGTTAGATACATCACCTACCGTTGAGCAATGGCTCGATGGTGTGTCCTACTCAGCTGATCAGACGTATGTACCGAGTGACTTCGCACTTGAATTTGTAACCTTTATCAAAATGGTAAACGGTTCTCAAGGTGAATCACATAAGACACCGGTACTTCATTACCGAATGTTGGATCAGGTTGCAGGGCCTACGCCACGTGTAGCAAACATGGTACATCGTGGTGCTGCAAAAACTACTGTACTTGGTGAGTACCTGTTCCTGTACATCGCTGTATATGGTTCATTGCCTGGGTTCGGTAAAGTCCCTTTCGCAATCTATGTATCTGACTCCATCGACAACGGTGTGAAGAACATGCGGAAAAACTTGGAGTTCCGTCGAGAGAACTCTGAGTTTTTAATGAAGTACATCCCTGAGGCTAAGTTCACTGACATCCATTGGGAGTTTAAGAACTTAGATGGGAATGTATTTATTGTTAAGGGGTACGGTGCGAAGACGGGCGTGCGAGGGGCGAAAGCCCGAGGCAAACGCCCAGTCTTAGCAGTCCTCGACGACCTTGTTTCAGACGAAGACGCAAGATCGCCAACGGTGATCGAAGCCATCGAAGCAACAGTTTACAAGGCAGTCGATTACGCCCTAGACCCGAGCCGAAACAAAGTGATTTGGTCAGGCACACCCTTTAACGCGGGTGATCCATTGTACAAGGCAGTTGAGTCAGGTGCGTGGAAAGTCAACGTGTATCCAGTATGTGAGCGCTTCCCTTGTACTCGTGCGGAGTTTCAAGGATCGTGGCCGGACCGATTCACTTATGACTATGTGTTGGAGAAGTACACCCAAGCCAAGAAAGCAGGGAAGATCGACACGTTTAACCAAGAGCTTATGCTCCGAATCATGTCGGATGAAGATCGACTGATTGCAGATGCAGACATTCGTTGGTACAGACGTTCAGTCTTATTACGCTATCGAGCAAACTTCAACTACTACATCACCACTGACTTTGCTACGTCAGAGAAGCAGTCGGCAGACTTTAGCTTTATCTCGGTGTGGGCATACAACAATGCAGGTCACTGGTACTGGGTAGATGGAATCTGTAAGCGTCAGCACATGGGAGCAAACATCGACGACTTGTTCCGACTGGCACAGAAGTACAAACCTCAATTGGTTGGTATCGAGGTGACTGGACAACAGGGAGGATTCATTCCTTGGATTAAGAACGAGATGATGGTTCGTAACGTGTGGTTCACTTTGGCGAACGACAAGAAGACAGGCGAGGAAGGTATCCGTCCAAGTGTCGATAAGTTACAACGATTCAACGTAGTTGTTCCATGGTTTAAGCAAGGGATGGTGTATTTCCCGGATGACATGAAGACACACGAAGCACTCAAGGAATTGATGCTCGAATTAAGGCAAGCAGCTGTAGGCGGATTCAAGTCCAAGCATGATGACGGTATTGACACCGTGTCAATGTTGGCAGCGCTTAAAGCATTTAAACCAAGTGAAGAAACAAGCAGTTCTTCGGGCATGTGGGATGACGATGATATTGACAATGCCCCAAGTTCGTACAGCAGTTACATAGTGTAAGGAGACACAGTGAAACTATCAGATGTATTCGATCAGCTCGCAACCGGTGAGCTATCACAATTGGCTTTGGTCTCAGTGGATGAGATTAATCCAACCGATTACAACCGTGTAATCAATCAAGTGAATATGGGGCTCACAGAGCTTCATAAGCGCTTCATGTTGAAGCGTAAGACCTTGACGCTACAAACACTAGAGGATGTGATTAGATACCCTCTCACGAGCAAACAGACGCAATCTGTGGGTGCTGAGAAAGCGTATATCGTTGACCTTGATGATCCGTTTAAAGACGACATTATCGAGATCCTCGCCGTACGTGATGCACGTGGTTGTGAGTTACCGTTGAATACTTACACGGCGCAAGACTCACTCAGCGTGTTCACTCCGGCACACAACATTGTACGTTTCAGTGATGATGTCCCCTTGGGAACTTACTCTGTTTTGTACAAAGCTTCACACCCAAAAATTGCAAAGGTAGAAGATCCTGAGACCTTCGACGCGAGTAAGGTAGATATTGAATTACCTATGACTCACTTAGAGGCCTTATTATTCTACATCGCAAGTCGGGTGATTACCCCGATTAATGGCTCTATGAACGGAGCACCACAGGAAGGGAATATGTACGCTCAACGATTTGAGCAAGCATGTCAGACGCTTTTATATCAAGGATTAGATGTAGAAGTTAGTCAAGAATCATCCCGCTTTTCTCGTAACGGATTCGTGTAAAGCGAAAGCCCCTCTAGCCCGGCAGGGCGGTGGAGGGGCAACTTCGCTTTACCTAAGTTAAATGGACTTAACTATGCTTTTCAATGGAATCAATTCCACTCACTCAGCCAAGATGACTGATTGGAAAAATGAGCCGACACTACAGGAACTCCAGTGGGATTTCCAACAGTCGAAGCCCACACATGATGCCCACGTTGCGAAAGTAACTCAGTGGCTTAACAACCTCAATGTTGAGGGTAATGCCGTTGTAAACAACAAGAATAAGAACCGCAGTTCTATCGTTCCGAAGCTCATTCGTAAAAGTGCTGAGTGGCGGTACCCTGCGTTGTCTGAACCATTCTTGTCAACGTCAAATCTCTTTCAGGTAGACCCTGCGACTTGGGCCGATAAAGCTGCAGCTGTACAAAACGCACTGGTGCTAAACCATCAGTTCCAAACCAAGATCAACAAGGTAGCGTTCGTGGACGACTGTGTTCGTACGGTTGTGGACGAGGGTACTGCAATTGCTCGTGTAGGTTGGGAGTTTGAGGAGCGTGAAGTGGTTGAGGAAGAACCTCAATACCAATACGTGCCTGACCCAATGTTCATGGAACAGCTACAGCAGATCATGCCAAGCTACCAAGAGAACCCTGAGGTTTTCAAAAATACTCAACCTGAGGAATTGGTTTTGAGTATCGAAGCTTCTCTCCATTACCAACAGCCTGTGCGTGCACAACTTGTCGGTATGAAGAAAGTTAAGAAGATGAAGACCGTTAAGAATTGCCCAACACTTGAAGTCTGTGACATTCGTAACCTGTACATTGATCCAACGTGTAAGGGTGACTTAACCAAGGCTCAATTCATTATCTACAGTTTCGAGACTACCTATGCCGAACTTCAACGAGATCCACGTTACAAGAACCTCGACAAACTTAATGTCGAACACACCACAGGAAACGATGCATACCACTCGTACTCAGACCGGTCACAGACTGTGCAGTTTGATGACAAAGCCCGTAAAAAGCTTGTTGTTTATGAGTATTGGGGATATTGGGATTGTGATGATAATGGCAGTGTGCGTCCTATTGTTACCTCATGGGTAGACAATGTTGTTATCCGTATGGAGGACAATCCGTTCCCTGACGGTAAACCGCCGTTTGTGTCTATGTCCTACCTACCGAAACGTAAATCGGTTTATGGCGAACCTGATGGCGTTCTCTTAGAAGAACACCAAAAGATTCAAGGCGCAGTTATGCGCGGGATCTTGGATACCATGGGACGAAGTGCCAACGGTCAAACAGGTATGCAGAAAGGTATGCTTGATGCAACGAACCGCATTAAGTATGAGCGAGGTGACGACTACGAGTTTAACCCGAACGTCGATCCACGCGGGGGTGTACACATGCACCAATACCCGGAGATTCCTCAGTCTGCACAGTTCATGATTCAGATGATGAACATGGAAGCTGAGTCGTTGACAGGTGTGAAAGCATTCTCTGGTTCAGGTGGTATCACAGGTCAAGCCCTTGGTGAAAACGTAGTGGGTATCCGTTCTGCAATGGATGCTGCAAGTAAACGTGAGATGAGTATTCTTCGCCGTATCTCAGCAGGTGTTATCGAGATCGGGCGTAAGATCATTGCCATGAATGCACAGTTCCTTGATGAGACTGAGATTGTTCGTATCACAGATGAAAAATTTGTGGCGATCAAACGTGATGACTTGCCAGGGGATTTTGACCTCAAGCTGACGATCAGTACTGCAGAGGGCGATGAAGCCAAAGCTCAACAGATTGGTTTCATGTTGCAAACCAATGGTGTTGATATGGATCCAAAGCTCCGCAATCTCATGTATGCCGAGATCTTCAAGCTTCGTAAGATGCCTGAATTTGCCAAGCAGATTGCAGATTACCAACCGCAACCTGATCCTATGCAACAACGTATTGCAGAACTCGAAGCTCAGAAACTTGAAGCTGAGATTGCATTACTTCAAGCACAGGCAGAGGAAGCGCAGACGAAGGGTATGCTTAATCAGAATAAGATTCCGGTAGAGCAAGCTCGTGCGAACAACCTACAAAGTGATGCTGATAACAAAGCATTGAACTATGTGGAACAGCAAGAGGGTACTCAGCACATGCGTCAATTGGATCTACAGATTACGAAAGGACAGGCTTCGCTTGAGTCTCAACGTATGAAGCAAGACTTTGATCGTGACATGAAAGCTCGTGACTTTGAGGCAGAGGGATTACGCTTCCGTGATCAACACAACAGTAGTCTGTTGTTAGAGCACGCAAAAGCTGATCTTGCACCTAAACCTCAATTAACAAGCAAATCAAATACTTAACGTACGTACGTACGTAAGTACGCAAATTAAATTTGGTATGACGGTTCAAATCGTATTATTGTGCCGTCACACCGCAAGGATGTGGTGATATTTACTAGGACGTAAAGATGAGCGATCTCAACAAAATCCGTGAGGATATTGCACAGGCTCGGGAGTTTGAGAAGCGTTACCAAGCGCTACAACGCTTGAAAGCTTCCGGTGATTTCAGACTGGTTTTCACAGATGGGCTGTTTAAAGACAAGCTTACCCAATGTGTCCTACAGCGACATAAGGCATCGAGTGAGGCACGTGAAGAATTGAACCGTATTGCCGATGCAATCTCTTACTTGGATTTGTACCTGAAAGATATTGAGTCAATCGGAGAAGTCGCTCACTTACATATCAGAGAAGGACTCTTGCTCTTAGATGAGCTTGAACCATAGGAATTTTCATGGAAGAACAATCGCAACTAGCTCATGTCGATATTAATACATTATCGGATGAGGAATTAAGCAAACTCGACCTAACCCAACTTAATACAGCGCCCGATGATGAAGTTGACGAAACTCAAACTGTAGAGACTGTAGAACCAACCGCTGACGATAATGCAAATCATCAAGTTGATGATACTCCAGACGAAGCAGATCTTGAGACACCCGAAACAGACTTACCGGAAACTGTAGCTCCTCAGGAAGTTACACAACCTGCAGATGTGGAAACACCTGAGCAGATCGAAGACAAGAGCCCTACTTCTGACGACGTAGATTACAAAGCTTTCTACGACAAGGTGACAGCATCATTCAAAGCGAATGGTCGTGATTTATCAATCACAGAACCGGATGACGTAGTAGCGATGATGCAACGTGGTGCAGGTTTCGCCAAGAAAATGGCGACACTTAAACCATCAATGCGAATCCTACGTACACTTGAAAATCATAAGATTGGCGAATCGGACTTAGGTTACTTGATTGATTTACACAACAAGAACCCTGAGGCCATTAGCAAACTTATCAAGGATAGTGGCGTAGACGTTTACTCTTTGGACGCTGAAAAGGCAACCGACTACAAGACTCAAGCGGCCATAGCTACTGATGGTGAAGTGGAGCTTGATACGGTAGTTCAGGAACTTACGGCAAGCTCACCAACTTTTCAGAACACACTGAATACGATTGTGGCGCAATGGGATCAACAAAGTACCCAAGTAATTGCAAACAATCCATCATTGTTACGTGTGCTTGATGGTCATGCACAACATGGCTTTTTCGATAAGGTAATGACTGAGGTAGAACGTCTACGAGCAATCGGTGGTCATATTGATGGTTTAAGCGATTTCGATGCTTACCGCAAAGTCGGTGATGACATGAATACTCGCGGGATGTTCGGACAACCTAAGAGCGAACCAACCCAAGTAGTACAAAGTCAAACCGCACCGCTTGCAGCACCGGCGAGTATTGCACAGACCCAACAAGCAGATCTGAATGCAAAACGCCGTGCTGCGAGTGCTCCTCGACCTGCAGTCAAGACTCAGGCTCGTGAACCGGACTACGGAAATATGTCGGATGACGAGTTACTTGCTGCTTTAGATACACGACAATAATCAAGGATGATTTAGATGTCAGTTAAAGGTATGACCTATAACGATCCAGTGGGTGGCGATAAGTCGACCATTGGTAATCAGCTCAACACTTTCGCATGGGAACGTAAAGCTCTCGTCGAAGCGCGTAAAGAGCAATACTTCGGTCAGTTAGCGGATACCCGCACTATGCCGAAGCACCACGGTAAGATCATCAAGCAGATGCATTACTTACCACTACTTGACGATGCCAACATCAATGACCAAGGTATTGATGCGTCAGGTGCAGTAATTGCAAACGGTAACTTGTACGGTAGTTCAAAAGACATCGGTACAATTCCTGACAAGATGCCTCTTGTTGGTGAAACAGGTGGTCGTGTAAACCGTGTCGGCTTTAGCCGTGTGGAAATTGAAGGTACATTTGAGAAGTTTGGTTTCTTCACAGAATACTCAGCTGACTCATTGTCTTTCGATACAGATGCAGAATTGTTAGACCACATCAACCGTGAAGCAATTAACGGTGCGATGGAATTAACAGAAGATGCATTGCAGATCGACTTACTTACAAACGGTACAACTTTGGCGTATCCGGGTGCAGCGATTTCTAAAGCTGAAATGACCCACGCACACCAAATCACATACCAAGACGTACGCCGTGTATCTATCACTTTAGATAACAACCGTACGCCTAAAAAGACAACTTTGATTACTGGTACTCGAAACATTGATACCAAGACAATCCATGCGTCTCGTGTGATGTACATCGGTTCAGAGCTTATCCCTCTAATCGAAGGCCTTAAAGATGTTCATGGCAACCCTGCGTTTACTCCGATTGAGAAGTACGCTGCAGGTACAACTACTTTGAATGGCGAAATCGGTGCATTGTACCAATTCCGTATTGTAGTAGTTCCTGAAATGATGAAGTGGGCAGGTGCCGGTGCTGCTGTTGTTGCAGGTGAAGGCGATGGCTTCCACGCTACTGACGGTAAGTACGATGTATTCCCAATGTTAGTTGTTGGTGAAGAATCATTTACTACTATCGGTTTCCAAAACGACGGTAAGCAACACAAGTTCAAGATCATCCATCGTGCGCCTGGTGAAGCTACTGCGGACAAGGACGATCCATACGGCGAGATGGGCTTCATCTCAATCAAATGGTGGTACGGCTTCATGTTGCTTCGTGGCGAACGTATCGCTGTATTGCACACAGCTGCTCCACTGTAATACGTACGTGGGTACGTGCGTAAGCATTTACCCACATTCTTACACACTGTCACTTAAAGGGAATTAGCATGACAGACTTAAAGGCAACAGATGCCGTTGACACATTTGACATTGATGGACATGAGGACGAGCTAGAGGCTTTGAAGCGTCAAGCTGATCTCTTAGGTGTTCAGTACAGTACGTCGATTGGTGTAGACACGCTTCGTAAACGTGTTGCAAAAGCACTTGAAGTTGGTACAGATGAAAAACCTGCAGTACCTCAAACGGTAGAAGCCAAGTCATTGAAAGAACTTCGTGATGAAGCATCGAAGAAAATTCGTGTTCGCATCTCGTGTCACGATCCGTTGAAGAAGGAATACACTGGTGAATTGTTCACAGTAATGAATGGTGTAGTAGGTTCATTCAAACAGTTCGTTCAATTTAACGAACCGTACCATGTACCAAACATCATCCTTCAACAATTGAAAGACAAGAAGTATCAACAGTTCTACACACACAAAGATGAACGTGGTCGTAAAACTCGTAAAGGTAAATTGGTAAATGCTTACTCAATTGAATACCTGGAACCGTTGACTAAGTCGGAACTTGATGCATTAGGTGCTGATCAAAAAGCACGTAAAGCTGTGGGTTAAGGTGCAGACATGACAGATCAAAAATCTGTTGGTCAACCTAAAAACGGGGAGCCAAGTGCTCCTCGTCTTACGTTAGCCGACATCGAATCCAAGGTTGTAACGGTTCACTATCACCGTGTTCCTGAGACAACTACCACAGTATGTTCATTGGTTTTAGCCAATGGATTCACAGTATCAGGTACATCAGCTTGTATCAGTGCATCCCGCTTCGATCAGCAAATTGGTGAAGACATCGCATACGCCAAGGCACTTGAAAAAGTGTGGGACTTAGAGGGTTATCTCCTTAAGGAGAAAGAATCTTTAAAGGCTCGTACACCATCGGAGCGAGTAACCGATGAGCTTGCAGATCTTGCCCTTAAACTTGGACAGCTTACTACTTTGTTAAACCGTCCTGAGCGTCCTACGTTTATCTCTACAATTCACTGGGCATTACTGCATGGACAACAGAAAGCAATGAAAGCTTACAGCAAAATTTTGCTGAAACGCTTAGAGCTGTTCGAGCGAGGTGAGTAATGTCCGTCACAGTGAAGCCAGTAATCTTAGATGCTCCATTGGAAATTACCGAGCTCACTGAGGGTACCGTTAATGGGAACGGTGTTTTAGATGTGCTCCTTAAAACCATGCGAGAACATCTTGACCTTGAGTTCAAAGCAGGTCGTATCCGTGGGCCTGATTATGCAACTGCATATATCAGTTCTTACTCTGCGACATTACAGACAGCTGTTCAATATGCATTGAGCAAAGCTCGTCTAGGTTTTGAACTGGAATTACTTCAATCTCAGATTGATGGTTCAGATGCACAAAAAGCTTTAGTAGAAGCGCAAACCGCAGCCCTTGTCTATGAAACGACTAACAAGGCACCGGTTGAAGTAGAAATGGTTCGTAAGCAGTCTGCAGGTCTTGATGCACAAAATGCTCAAACCATTAAACAGACTGAAATGATCACAGCTCAAATCGGCAAGATTCCTGAGGAAATAGCTCTGCTACAGAAACAGGCAATCCAAGCAACTGCTGAAACAGATCAGACTCAAGCACAGACAGATACGATTCGCCTACAAGCGACTAAGGTTCCTGTCGAGATTGAGTTGCTCGAAAAGCAGAAGCTACAAGCAGATGAGCAAGTCAAAGTAACCCAAGCACAGGTTGCTCATACATCAGCTCAGACAGATCATGTCGAAGCTGAAACAGTCAACACCTCTAAACAAGGTGCTCAGCTTGAGGCTCAAACTGCACAGGTACTTGAACAGACTAAGTTAGTTCAAGCCAATGTAGAGAAAGCTCCAGTCGAGAAGGCGCACCTTGAAGCTCAGACACACTTGGTTGAGCAACAGGGTATTAAGTTACAGAAGGATGTTCTTCTCCAGTCTGCTCAAATTGATTTGGCTTACCAACAAATTGAGTTATCTCGGGCTGAACTTGCTGCCAAGCAGAAACAGCTTGACCTCTTGTTAGAACAGATCGCAGGGCAAAAAGCTCAAAGTGCTCTGTACGCTCAGAAGGTTATTACTGAGAAAGCTCAGGTAGACGCATCTGTAATTGGACCGGGTTCTGTAATCGGAACTCAGAACACAATGATCAAAGCACAGACTGACGGTTTCCAACGTGATGCCGAACAGAAAGCAGCGAAGATCTTTGTGGATACATGGAGTGTCCGTCGAAACACGGATAACGGTACGACAGCCAACGTCGATAACCTACTCGTTGACCAAAACATCGGTGTTGTACTTCGTACATTACTGGCGGGGGTTGGCGCTTCTCCTCTCACGTAACACCCAAGGGAGCTTCGGCTCCCTTTTCTTATGGAGACACTTATGGGGTTATTCAGCTCCAAGAAGAAGACCTATGTGTATTCGTCTGCTACTCGTATGTTGGACGATGCAGATGTTGTCAACGCAAACCAACGAGCAATTACAGACTACCTACTCAGGGACTCTCTACAGACAAGCACGACACTCAAAGAGATGTCGATTGTGGATTACATGAATGAAGCCACACTCAATAACCTACCTGCTAAATGGAGACGCGCACATCAACGTGCAAAGGCTCAAGGGTATGTCTATGGGGTACCGACTTCAAACATTGTGCTCCAAGAGAGTACCGATTTTGAGAATGAGATTGTCCAGATGCTTGAGGCCTCTGCGATGGAGAAAGTGGAACTGATCTATGCACATGCAGACGAGATGAACTACTTCCATGTATTGATGCAAAAGCTTGTCAGCACTTATGGGTGGAATCCAACAACCAATGAACTGACAGTACTCTCTCAGGAAGCAGGTACACCAGTATTCCTACAAGATGCTGTGATGCAGTATCCCACTGAGTTTTTGGTTGATGTGGTCGATGAGGATCTCATGTCTCAATGGGGTTATTCTGCTTCGTCAGGTCGCACACATGCTCGTGTAGAGAATCGTCAAGCCGATCATACCTATTGGGAAGAAAACCTCACCAGTGAGCTTGTACGCGCTGTTGTGACAACTACATCCACAGCAGGTGATCAAACCATTGAAGTAACTTTTGAGGATTATGACGAGACTCAGGATTACATCATGGTTTCTTACTTGACAGGTGGCGAGGTCCGCTACTTCACAGGTAAGTTTGGTACCGGTGAATACCCTCGAATCGATCAGGTGTATTTAACCGGTATTAATTATGGTGACTTCTACCCACGTATGTACGCACGTGTGAATTACCAAAACCTTTCTGAACCACACAGGAAGGAGACCGATGCATACAAGAGTTGTCAAAACCTATGGCGTGTTGCTGATTTGGATTGGGCGAACTGGGTAGAGCAGTTGCACCAAAACATGGAGGACGTTGAAGACATTCCTCAGGTATTCGTTACTTGTTCAATCCCTGCAAACACTTGGGACAAGGATCAACTTGAGTACCTATTCAAATGGTTTCAGAAGTTGTACATGACTCGGGAGCGTGGACGAACCTCATCAGTTCAGGAACAGTACCGAGCACGTAAGGTTGAGTTCATTAACAATAACGTACGAGATGGGTTGTCACTGACTATCCGGGACAACATATATACACAGATCGTTTCGTTCAGCCACATTGGTAATCGTGTGGTGACAGGGAAGCTCGGTGATGTCGGTTCGTACCATTATGAGCTTGCTTATGTTGTAGATCGTGGGCGAATGGGTTGGCATAATCGTGAAGTATCTACACAGGTACACCGGTACAAGTTTCAGATCACAGAGGACACTTATCACGTTATCTCTGTTTATGGTTTGTCATCGTCTGAGGAAGTTTTGGGAGGTAAACGTGTCGTGTCTACAGGCGATAGTGACACATTACTTATTCCTGTAGACGCTACGATGCAACGTGAGATGTCTGCACGTGATTACGAAGTTGTGATGGCGAAAGGGTTACATATCATCGTCAACACAGTGAAAGTGGTAAAAACAAAGTGGTACCAACGAGGTGCCTTTAAATTTGTGATGTTTGTTGTGGCAATCGTTATTACTGTTTGGACAGGTGGTGCAGGGTGGGGGTTGATTGCAGTTGCAAAAGCAATCGCCGTCTCTGTAGCTATTACGGTGGCTGTGACGCTCGCCACAAAACTACTGATTAAGATTGGCGTTGCTGTTGAGGTAATGATGGTTGTAGCTGTAGTCGCTGCAGTTGTTGTTGGTTATGTAAACTTCAACAATGTGAATGCAATTGCAGGTATGTCAGCTCAGACGTTGACACGTATCTCTAATGCAGCTTTACAGATCCAAGCCAATATGACGCAGTACGAAATGCAAAGCCTAATGAAGCAGATGCAGAACTTAGGGCAAGAGCATGAGGACAGAATGAAGGAGCTCCAAGAGCTTAAAGATGAAGTGGCAATGCAAAGCCAAATACTCAATAACGCACTATGGATTGCGCCTGATTTTAGCGGGGCATATATCAAATTGGGAGAATCGCCCGATGACTATTATACTCGCACCATTCATGCAGGGAACATTGGCCCTGCGGTGATTGATGTAACACTAGGGAGTATTGGTGAAATGCTTACACTCCCTAGACCACAAACGACAATTCAACAAATCCATGGAGGGATTTAATGAACGGTTTTGAACAGCTATTTAACGTAGGTCAACAGGCTGAGACAGGTTATCTTGCCCCAGTTATGTCGAACTACACAGTAGGTGGCGGAGCTCCTTTGACGCAAATGCAACAATGGGGTGAAGCTCTTGGTAGTGCTTGGAATGGTTTAGGTTATCAGGCGGGTCAGTTAGGCTCAGGTATTGCTAACTCGAAGCCAGTACAAGGCTTTATGAATATGCCTGGTACTGATCAGCTCAACGCACTGGCAGGTGGCTTAACAGCTGTCAATGGTGTATGGAATGGTTTCAACCAAAACAAGATGGCCAAAAAGCAATTCGCTTTCCAAAAGGACGTTTGGAATCAGCAATGGGGTGCGAGCAAACAGCAGTACAACAATCAGCTAGAGGATCGTCAACGTGCGCGTGTCGCGTCAAATACAAACCCAAGTGCTTATCAATCGGTTGATTCGTACATGGGCAAATACGGGATGAAGTGATATGGCTGAAATTCAATTACGGATGATTGAAGCCCCATCGTTCTCAGGTGTAAATGCTTTAATGGCATCTGCAGCGAAAGCACAAGGCGATGGGTTCAGAACATTACAGGACACGTTGAAAGGTTCACAGACTGCTATTCGAGATCAGAACACTGCTCGTTTATTGGATCAAGTAAACCAAGCAAAGACTACAGCTGAGTTTAATGCTCCAGCATTTCAACAAGGCTTACGAGATTTCCAAGCAAGTCTCGGAGGTGAGTACCACACCAAGGACTTCCAGAAGACTATGGAAGCTCGTCCAGATATGTTGATGGGTCGTGATATTAATCAGACTCGTTTGGACAATGCCTTGACGGAACAGAACGATGCACCAATCGTGAACGAGATCCTTGCGAAGCGTACACAGAATCCAAATGCAGATGTAACGGCATTACTGGGTCAGCTTCAAGGGAATCAGGCCGGAGTCTTAATGAACCTTGATGGTTTAAAGACTTCACATCTTGCGCGTCAGAATACGACGCAGTCAATGACGTTGGCACAGAAGACACACAACATGCAAGCTCAAGAGTTTGCAGAACAACAGAAGTATCGTCAGCAGTTAATTAACGGTACTTTTGGTGTCAGTGAGGCTCCGAATGCAGGTATCACCTTAGGCGGTGGTGCAGGTACTCAAAAGACTTACGGTGACATGGCTCAGTGGAACGAAATGATTGGCGAGGCTTCTCGTACATATGGTGTACCAGTCAACGTGATCCAAGCCATTGTTGAGCAAGAGTCGGGTGGTCGTAACGGTCAAACGTCATCTGCAGGTGCACAAGGTCTTATGCAATTGATGCCGAATACTGCAGCACGTTTTGGAGTACAGGCGGGTAATCGTATGGATCCCCGTAGCAACATTTCTGCGGGTACTCAGTACTTGTCTTTCTTAGGTAAACGATACGGTGGGGATTGGGCGAAAGCTACAACTGCTTATTTTGCCGGTGAAGGTAACATGGACAAAATGATTGCAGGTGGTAAAGCCAACAATCAGACTTGGACACAGTACATGGCTCGTCGAGGTAATGACGGTAAGGTGGCCAACCCTAACTCTGTGAAGTATTTACAGGATGTTGCGGCACGTATGCAAAAATACGCGGGCAGTGCTAGAGACGCGGTAGGGCAGCTTAGTCGTGCAGAGTTATCACCTAATCAAGCAAGCTTGTATTACGGCGGTGATCTCGGTGCGTATGCTCAGGCTCATAACACTGTACAGAATGGGGGACAAGGGGTTGTACCGCAAAACCTAGCACAGATGCTTCAAGGCCAGGCTCCGGAGGCTCAGAAAGCAATCCTTGATACCCAGTTGAAACAGGATCAAATTGCGAATGCGTCAAACAATGAGCTTTTAAATAAGCAGATTAATACATCACCCTTGTATGCAAATCTTGGTAAAGCGGGAGGAGGTCTTCAAGAGTGGGGCAAACAAACGTCTGTAACCTACAAGGACGAGTTGGAGCCGGGAACGAAAACTGACATCATCAGTATCTTAAATAATGATGCGGCAACACGTGGTCTCCCTCCGGCAATGAAAGCGAGCCTTGCACATCATATGGCTCAGACGGCTATCGCAGAGGATGCGTCAGGATTGTTTGATATGAATGGTCCAACTTCTAAAGAGAACCTTCGTAAGATGGCTCGTGAAGCGGTGCAAGAGTTCACAAGTGCGCGTCAGGTTCGTGATCAAAATGACTCTGAAATGTTGAGTCGAGCTTTGCAAAATCAGTTGACGATCCAACAGCTCAACCAAGCACAGCAGTCAAAAGATAAACAAATGGCTTTATTAAAGCAGTTTGCAGGTCTGTAAATACGTACGTACGTACTTACGTAATGAGGGAGTCAATGGTAACATTGGCTCTCTTTTTATTTGCGTAGGAATCAAAATGGATTTTGATCAATGGGGACAACCTTCCCCTAAGCAAAAGCAAGTCGAGGATGCGACCTTTCGCAATAACTTGTCTTACTTAAACAACCTCCGCACAACCTCGTTTACAGACATGCAGACGAAGCGTACTCAAACAAACCAAGCAATTCAGGCGAGTATCCAAGCAAGTCAGCAAGAAGCTGATAAGTATTGGGCAACTGGTGATGAAATGACTCAGGGTAGTTTCTCTGGTCGTGCTTGGGGTAAAACCAAAAACTTTGCAGGTAGTGCGTTGGATGCCGGTTCACAGATGTTGAACCAAGGTATTGCGTCTACTTACTTCAAAGATGCGATGGATGCTAAATCTCTCGTTTCAGATGAAGCTCGTGAAGCTCATGCCCGTTTCAAGAAAAATCCTTTCGATGCATCTGCAGAAGATATTGCCCTCTTACAACGCCGTCCTGAGGCTGAACGTGGTGTTGTCTACAACCCACAAACTAACCTTGAATTACTCAATGAATACCATGAGGAAATGGATGGCGCTCGTGAGTGGTTAGGTGATGCGCGTAAAGGTGAGAAAGGGAAATGGGGTACCGAAAAGTACAACCCATATTTCAGTGATCTACGTGATCGTGAGATGAAGACGCTCAACGATGCTGTAGGTAAGAAGTACAAACCACAGATCGAAGCTCTTGAAAAAGCAGGGGATACGAAAGGTGCATTAGCCCTAGCTGCTAAAATGAATGCTGAGTACTTGGGTAATGCTGTCAGTGCCAATGCAAAACACAATGATGCTTTGATTGGTGAAGCAGGTTCTCTCGTACCGTATTTAATGGGCGGTATGGTTACAGCTGTAGGCGGTGCAGGGCTTCAAACAATGGAGGACTACATTCACTCGTCTGCTGACTATGAGGAACGTGAAGGTCACATTGCAACTGGATCAGATGCATGGAAGATGGGCGGTATGGCTGCCTTGAACTTTGGTGCGAACTTCGTTGAGAACGCTACCCCACTTAAAGCACTTGGTTTAGCGAAAGGTCTTGCACCTTCCCAGGCTATCGGTGTTGCCAAAGGTACTGCAGGTAAGCAAGCGCTTAAAGCGGGTACCGGTGTTGCAGGTGCGGTTGCGTCTAACTTCTTGGCTACTGGTTTACAAGACACGATTCAAAAAGGTTGGGGCTCACTTTCTACTGAGGGTGTGGATTCACGTTCGTTCATTGAAGCCGGTGTTGCAGGTGGTCTTACTGCAGGTGCGTTGACGGCAGGTGGTCATGCAATCGGTGGTGTCGCTACTGCAACACGTGCAGGTACAGACCTTGCCAAAGAGAAGATCGACGCTCGTAAAACTACATACGAAGATACGATCAATCCTGAATCTCCTAAGTTCAATCCGGCAGAAGCCATTCGTTCACAGATGACTGAGTTCAGTAAGGCGGACGCTACTGAGGAATCCGCAGGCAAAGCCTACGCCAATATGGAACAGGCTGTAGATATTGCAGAGCAACAGTTCGTTACTACCCGTGATGAGGTTCAATCAGCACTGGCACAACAGGATGTCATCATCCAAGAGAATCAAACTCTGATTGCAGAGTATGAGACTCAGTTGCAATCTCTCCAAGATCCGGCACAGATCAAAGAGTTCCAAGACGAAATCACAGCAATGCGTGCGGATATTACCAAAGCAGAAGGTGTGAAGAAGGTTGCAACTACTAAGCTTGAATCCATGCATAAACATGCGAATGATGCCTTAGACCAGTTTGAGGCGTTCACCAAAGCTCAACGTGCTCAATCGGGTAAAGCTCCTACAACGGCTAACATCAAAGCGACAACTGATGTCGTGACCGGTAAGGTTGAGACTGCTACGCCTGAGGTTGCACAAGATGTAATTACTCAGATGAAGAACTCTCCACAGCTGTACTCAGCTGAGGCGCTGATTGCTGCGTCTGAGAATGCAAGCCTACCGTTAACACAGAATGAGCGTGGTCTATTCCGTACATTGGCGCAACGTGCAGTCGAGTTAAACCAAAGTAAAGATGACAACTATGTTTCAGCAGAGATCGTCAAAGGTGGTAAGGGATACCGCGGTCTTGATGAGTATGTGGCTCAAATGGCCAATGCAGTTTCATCAGGTCGTCAGCGTTCTCAAGATCGTCTGTTAGAGGAGATCGGTGAGTTTGAGTTCAATACCACGAACAAAGCTCAGGTTGCTCAAGAAGCTTTACGCCTATCTAAAGAATCAGGCGAAGTTTTCCAGATCTATAAAGATCAGGTAAATGGTCAATGGCTCATAAACCAAGGTGAAGTAGCAATCAATGATGCCAACCGAGATCAGCTTGGTGCATTGGATATTGATGCCGACCACACAGGGTCAGTTCGCTTGGTAGGGCGCATTGACAATGATGCAGTACTGATCGGTAAGACACGTGATGCCCTGGTACAAATGCAATCAGTACTTGGTGCACCAACTCAATTAGATTTACCGCAAACAGAAGCTCCGATGACGGAATCGCTTCCTCCCTTGTCATTGGATTCAGATGCTCAAAGCGCGTTAGATCATTTCAATGACACACGTGATGCTGATGACCTATCCCTCTCATTTGATAATTGGGTTCCACCTGAATCAGATCAACCAACTCAAACTCAACCTAAAGGTAAGGATACCGGTAATGTTAAGAAGCAAGAAGCTACGCCTACAAAAAGTGTTAAGAGACCTGAGACGAAAGGGGACTCCAACACTGACAAGCCATCACCACAGCGTACTAAGACGGATGCTGAATCAGTAACGCCTAAAGCTGAAAGCAAGGACGATACAGCTACGCCTAAACCTCCAAAGGGTCAAGGCAAGTTAAACGTACTCGCTGATACAACTCCGGCTACACGTGATGCTGAACGTCTGAAAGACTATGACGAGCAGAACTTAGTGCTTGTTGGTTTTGAGCAACGTACAGCAACCGACGGTGCGGTGAATCCATTAGTTGAGGTTAAGGACTTCCTTTCATCTCTCGATGAGTTAGACGATGCAGAGTACAAAGCAACTCTCGCAAAGTTTGCAGGGGCAGAACTAACCAAAGCTCAGGAAGATCACTTTACCAATTTCGGTAAGTATGCGATGCACTTCTCTACTGCCTTTGGTAACTCGTTTGTACGTACCAAAAGTAAGAAGTTCCATAAGGAAGACTTCCTACAGTACTTGGCTGTGAACGAAGACGGTGCGTCAGGTATTGAGCAGAACGTCAAAGTTGCGATGGCTGCATCTGCATTTACTTGGTTTAGTGAGAATGGTGAGCACCCTGCTTACAACGCAGACGAAATCGTACAGGGTATTTTCCACTTCAAGAACTCAGAGGGGAATACGGTATCGCAAGACATTCACCAAAAATTTGCTTACTCACAGTCGTTATCGACTATGGCAAGTACCTTAGGTAAACGTGCGGTACAAGCTCTGGGCTTACGTGTACGTAGTGATGTGGATTCACATTTCCAAGGTCGTCTTGAATCAGCGTTAGGTGTTCACATGGTCTACGCCTTAGAGCATCAAGGTGTACTCGCTGTGACTTCGATCACTGGTAAGGAGATGGCAGAACTTGCAAAAGGTCTTGGTCCATATATGTACCGTGACTGGTTGAGTCAGCAGATCGGCTCAACTCTCCCGATAGATGCGTCTAAGTACACACCTGAACAAAACACAGCTGTACATCAATTAGAGAACAGCTCAAAAGTTTACGGCAAGTTTGTGGAGTTAAAGCGTGACGCTGAGGGTGTTCCGCCTAAACTGGTACAACGTATTGTTGAAAGTGCTAAAGCCAAAGACGGAGACGTAGGTAGTGGCGCAATCATTGGTAAGATCTTCTCTGTGGTACCTGAGCGTAAAGGCCCGTCGATTACAAAGATTAAACCAATGGATGCAAAGACTAAGATCCGTGGTTCGGTATTAGCTCCGCCGTCTTTACAGCGTGATCGTATCAACAAAGCGATTGATAATCCGTTCCGTGTGCGTACAGAGACAGCAGATCCAATCGTCAATATGTTCGATAACTATCAGGACAAATTGTTCGATATGTTGGATCTTCATCACAGCGAGCAACACTTGACAGAAAATTTCCATATATCTCAACGAGGTAGTGTGAAGTCTAAACGTCAGGCGGTGATCCGTGATCTTGAACATGGTGTTGGGTTTATCAAAGGTCAGCTTACACGTGATGACAAGGGCGAGTATCAGCACGTTTACTTGGGCATGAATGTCGTTCGTACACAGCGTATGCATGTGGACAACAACGATTTAAACACTCAGGCGAACCAAGTACATCGTACGTTGTTGACACCTGTGGAGTATCGAGCAGAGATTGACGTACCAAAATTGGCAGAAGGTGAGTCGATTAAGAGTGAGCACTTGTACTCTGAGGCGGGAGACTTAACAAAATTAGGTCGTATGTTTGAGGCAGTTGCAGAACATGCAGAAGAATTGGGCTTGAAAACTCAGGGCTATGTTGGAGCGACTGCAGACAAAGTTCACCCTGAGACTTACTTACCTGAGCTATTGGATTGGTACCACTCTGCTGAAACACAAGCAGGTATCAAAGCGACAGCTAACTTAATGGCTTTGACCAAGTCAGGTGATAAAGTTCCTGACAGCGTGTTCCGTGATATGTCTAAAACTGTGAAAGCAATGGGCATGGGAATCCAATCATTTAATGGTTTGGTTTCACTCGCTGAGTTGCACATGGCCATGACTGATCCTAAAGCTCCGTCTACTTTCACAACCTACCTACGTGCAGGTTCAGATGGTAAGACGAACGGTTCAGCAATTGCGCTGACTCAGTCGGGTACCGTGGATGCGTCGACAGGTACGAATGATATGTCAGATGGTTTTGGTTTAATCACCAAAGCGTCTGCAAATGATCCGGACAAGGGTTTCCAAAACCAATACGAAGTAGCTCGTTCAGGTATGGGCGATTTGTACAACACGATCAACACGTACCAAGACAACCGATGGAATCAGTTGCTTGCATCGACTACGTTCACATCGAGCACAGGTGATAACGAACGTCTGCGTAAAACTGCTGATCGTATGAATGTGTTGTTCGGTGACTTCTTGCAACGTGCTAAGGGTAAGACGATTGCATCACCTACGATCTATGGTTCAGGTACCACAGCGATTAAGATCAACTCTGTAAACGAAGCTGTGTCTACGATTTACAAGAAGATGGCTAAAATTGCTCAGACTGGTAAGACTGATCCTGATACTGCAGTACAGCAATTGGATGTTATGCGAAAGGATATGAATGCGATCTTTGCATTGTTCAATAGCAACTTCCGCTCTATCCCTGATGGTATGTATGGTAAGGAAGGTATGGAGATGTACCGTACTCAACTTGAGTATGACTACAACTCTCGCAACGCTGATGCGCCAGTGGATTTCAGTGGTATGTCTGATATGGACTTCTTGGCGAAGTACACGGGTAAAAGCGGAACACTTAACTCAATGTGGGGTTCAGCGAAGTACCGTTATAACCGTGAGCGTCCAAATGTTGCCCCAGTATCTTTGATCAAAGATGGTGAATTATCTGTCGCTACATTACTAGAGACAGAGTTACCACGTGACCTAATGCTTGCACTCGAGACCGTGATCTACAATACACATGGTCGTGTTCATGAGATGGCTTTACAGGATGCCTATAAAGATTACCTGGCAGTCCGTGACGTAAACATTGCAATGTCATCTGTGGCTTACGAAACGTATGCAGCATTGAAAGAGTCATTGGTTGAGTCGTATATCCAAGAGGGTATGGAACCAACAAGCGAGAAAGGTTTACCACGCATTCCATACAAGATGGTTGATGGTAAAAAAGTTCCGCTTGAGGGATTGTCTAAGAAAGCCATGGAAGAAATTGACCGTGAGCTTTACACAGCAAGACCTATCGTTGTTTCAGCTTTGTCGTCTAAATCAGATGATCCAGTTGGTACCGGTATCATGTTGACAGACACACGCTCGCAATCGCTTAAAGCAGAGGAGAGCCATGTAAGTATTCGTACTCGTAGCGTTTTTGGTAATGCGAAAAGTAAGGAAGGTATTTCCAAATCTGAGGTTGGTATCACAGCTGAGGTAGATGGAGATCCGGGTGTTCGTGGATCTGTATTCCCTGTACTTGGTACAGATGCATACATCTCGTCTGCAGCATTAGGTTCAGGCTTTGCAACAGAGAACATGCATGATGCGAACTACTCAAACTTAGAACGTGTGGGTGAGCTTGGTCGTGTACAGAATGAGGCATTCCATGAGATTACCTCAACGTACCACATGCAGGTAGAGATGCTGAACATGATGATGCGTTCTCTTGACCAGGTTGCTAAAGGTACTATCCCGATCAGTGAAGCTTCACGCAAGAAGATCCAAGATGCTCTGACACGCCTTGGCGACAAGATGCCGGTAAGCTTTGCAGATAACTCTTTGAGTGGTTTCCTCACAGGACTTGCAGAACATCGCTATGCGTTGGAAGCCAAGAAGTTAGATTACTTGGATTCACTGGACACAGTTCACCAGTACGGTAGTTGGGGTGGTGAGGTTAAGTTGACTGATGCACATCAGAAGGTGCGTGATGACAGTCGTGCTAAGTTGGAACAGGACTTAAAGACTAAGGCTTTAGGTCGTGCGAAACGTGTGGGCAATGCGTTAGAAAAGTTGTTTGGTGGTGAGGTACTTGAGGTTCGTAAAGTAACGGAGCCGGAGAATAAGCCAGTTACTAAAACTGAGCGTATCTTGGCACGTGGGGACGGGAAGCCTTTGGATGCACGGGTTGCAATCAAAGCTTTGAGAAAGGAAGTCGTAACATCTGCGAGTGGTCGTCAGTTGCTCGATGTGCTTGAAGGGATTTTACCGGATGGGCTTACGATCAATTTGATTAATGATCAGGTTGTACCGGAGCATGTAGATACGTCGTACCAAAAAGGTAAGTCGATGCTTGATGCAGGTGCGTCAGGTTGGTATTCACCGAAGGCGAATCAGATCAATATCTTGGATTCAAAGTCAGCGAATAGCCGTGTAGGTGGTGAGTTGTTGATGCATGAGTTACTTCATGCGGGCTTGTCTAATGGGATTGCACTTGCCCAGTCGGGTAAAGGTACTCAGGCAATGCGTGATGCAGTTGATCGCCTAGAGGGTTTACGTGCTGATGTTGTAGCCTCGTTGAAAGGTACCGCACGTGAAGCTGAGTTCAAGGAAGCCACAGCCAACATTGATGAATTGGTTTCATGGGGTATGACTAACCCAACATTCCAGAAGTACTTGGCAAGTACGACAGTGGAACGTAAGGGTCGTAAAGTTGTTTCTATGTTCAAGGATTTTGTGTCAAGTGCACTTGATCTTGTATTTGGCCATGACCGTCCTCGTGCATCGAACCGCAAGCATATCCCTGCATACGAAGCGTTGATTATGGATATGGCTTCACTGTCGAGTGAAATCACAGCATTGAAAGGTGCTGAGTTGGCAATGACTCAAGAAGCTAAACCAATGATCTCAGGTCAAGAGCGTGCAAAGCAGCGAGCTACTCAAGCGTCTCCTCGTGACATCTTTAGATCTCTCGATGGGCAGAACAATTCACGTGAGTTTACTCAGCGTGTAGAGACGATGATGGACACTGTCATTGAGACTGTGATCACCCGTGCAGGTCGTGAACATCTTAAGGATGGATTGACTCAAATTGCGGACCGATCTGTAGATGCACGTTCTGCAGGTTTTGCATTGAATGATCGTGAGGCTTATGCGGTTGAAGCTTTTGAAGTTGTGATCGACACAGCACTTGATAATGGTGCAGGTTCAAACGTGATGAAAGTGATGCACAAAGCATACGAGGAAGCTCGTAAAGCGATGACACCGCAATCATTCCATAAAGGCGATTGGACACATGCAACAGCTCAAGACAGGGCGTTAGCTCAGGCTAAGTTTGATTACATCTTTAAAGCGAAAGCGACTGGCGGACGTAACACAACGATTGCTCGTTTTGCTTCAATGGCTTTAGGTAGTGAGCAGATGTCACAGCTCCTTAACTTCAAACCAAGTGTTGAAGCTGGGAAGCCTACGACTCCTTACGGCAAGTTGCTGAAAGCGTTTGATTATGCAGTTGCATGGACAAACAATTGGATGGCAGGCACACATCGCGCACAGACCGTGTCAGCGAAGGTAGATGCTCTTGTTAATCGAATTGCACAGATTGATACGCGCAGTCGAAACATTGCTGTAGAGCGCTTCTCTGCAGGCTTTGATTGGATGACTGCCAAGATGGGTTCATTGAATCCAATGTCAGCAAAAGCAATCGGTAAGTTGGGACAGTTTGAGTTTGTTCGTAACAGTAAGTATGCGGTAGTACGTGCGGTAGGTCAGTCAGCTCGTTTGGCTGTATCAGACAAGATCGACAACATCCCGGGTGCATTACGTGATTTACGAAATCATGAAAACCCTGGCACACGTTACGGTGTTACTGCAGAGATTCTTAATGAGTTCGGATCTGCTCAAGGTTTTGCCAAGGGACTACAGAAGTTACTTCGTGGTACCAAGGAAATTGAGAAGGCTCGTGCTGCAGTTAAGTCCTCGGTTAAAACAATTGTGGACAATGGTTTCTCTCGTAAGCTTACACCTGAGGAAAGTAAAGCGGTTGCATACGGCTTATTACGTTCAGACGCTCATACGTTAATGGACACGTACTCGGCTCAAGACTTGCAAGGTTTAGTTGCTCAAAAGCTTAAACGTGAGAAAGCCATTGGTCAGGCTCAAGTTGAGGTTATGCGTCTGCATCCTCAAGGTAATGCCATGATCAATAAAGCTAAACAATTGGCTTGGTACATGCAGTCAGGTAATCCAACAGCAGGGCTTGTTATGAATGCCCAAGCGATTGCACAAGGTTTAGGTACATCAAATTTTGTGGAGTTACGAACAGCTGATCCAAAACTTGTAACGGCATTGGATAAGTTGGCTTCGTTGTGGTCGATTGAGTATATGGATGGTGATAGTCGTAAGGTACTGGCTCAAGTGATGTCACAAGAGTTAGGACGCAAAGATGGGGTGAATGGTTTTGAGAACGCGTTACGTGTACATAAGCAGTTAAGTGCTGATGCAATGGAACATCGTTTTAAGGACAACCCACTGTCTGCGATCAAGGGATGGGTTCCGGAGATCAACAATCCATACGTGGAGACACGTATTGATGTAGTGAGTAATGGTGAAAAGCTTGAAGCTCAAGGATGGGTAAAGGTTGCTGAGCTTAGTCAGGATTCTAATGATCCTGTTAAACATACTCAGGCAATGTATTCTCGTGAGGGGGGTTATCAACGTCGTGTGTCTACGGTGATGAGTCTGACCGATACTCATACGAAAGGTATGATTGTTACCGATCAGGGTATGTCTCAGGCTGTGACAGCTTCACAAGCTCATTTGGTTAAGCAAGTGGAGTTGACCAACCATGTAACGTATGACCCAAGAGGGGATCAGAATACGCAACTGTTTGCTACGTACGACACTTTAGGTAATGTGATGCACCATTCGTACCGTATGAACAATAACGCACGTGATGAGCTTCTACAGCGCAAGCACGAGGTAGGTGAACTACTGGGCGAATATGCAGGTTCAAGCTTGGATAAGACTTACTCTCCGGCTCAGAACATTCGTACGATTGATGCACTTCATGCGGACTACTTGGCGAACTTCACCAAGAACCCTCGTGCCTATGTAGCCATCGGTCCGTTTGTTGCGGATCGTGGTGCTCAGGAACTATGGCGCTTAATGCCACATGATACCCGTAAGGCGATGGAAGATACTTGGGGTAAGAACGAGCCAATGTATATCCGCAATGACTTGGTTTCTCTTGTCTTTGGTTATCGCAAGTTGGCTTTAGGTAACATCTGGAATAAGCAACAACAGGAACGTAACTTCGCTGAACGAATGTACACAACGATCATGGAGGGGATGTTCAAAGACAAAGCTCAGCTTCGCTCGTACCAAGTTGGTCGTGCTACTTCTGAGATTGTGTCTACTGCTAAAGACTTCATCGTACTTCGTACACCTGCAGTCTTGATGGGCAACATGACCTTTAACTCCGTACTTCTGACAGCTCTTGGAGTGAATCCAGTAAATGCTATGCGAGATGGTATGTTGGCGTTTAAGGCAGGTAAAGCGTATCAAGATGATCGCAAGGAACTCCTTGAGATCGAGGTGCAGTTACGAAGTGGAGTTGGTGATACAGCTAAGCTTGAACAGCGCCTTGCTGTACTGCAAGACTCCATGGCTCGTAATCCGCTTAAAGCGTTTATCGAGTCAGGAACTATGCCCGCGATTGTTGATGATGTTGAAGCGACTAACGATGACTTTGGGTACAAGACTGCACTTGCATCTAAGGCATCCGAGTTGACAAGTTATGTCCCGGATACTGCAAAGAATGTAGGTAAAACTTTGATGATGTCACCGGGTACTGTTGGTCATAACTTTATGTCAGCGGCTACACAGTACTCCGACTTCATCGGGCGATACATTGCGTACAAGCACTTCACTGAGAAGGATGGTATGTCACATGATGCTGCAGTACATGAAGCCATGGAGACATTCATTAACTACGATCTGCCATCATCTGCTCAGGTACAGTGGCTTAACGATGTAGGTGCGATGTTGTTTACTAAGTTCTTGTTCCGCTACCAACGTGTGATGCTTGCGTTGTTGCGTAAGAACCCAGCGCTTGTGATGACTCAATCTATGGCTCTTGGTGCGATGACTAGCATGGAGACTGTGCTTGATCCTAACTTGCTAAGTAAAGGTTTAGGCGTAATCAATCCGGGTCCGCTCATTTTACCGTCAGCTGTGATGGGGTCAGGTGTGTTAGGTGTAGCGTTGTAATAACGCTACTTGTAAGATAGGGCAATCATTAAAAGGTTGTCCTATCATGTTGAAGTTTCAAGGTGTTCTTCCAAAAGCTTTGTTAGCTGTTTCAGCGTTTATCGCTTTAATGATTCTCACTGAGTGGAAGCACACCTCCAATTTTGGTATAGGTGGATTCCTAGTAGGGGTATTTTTGTTCCTACCCCTTGTAGGTATTATCTACTATGGACTAAACCTGGTAGTAGCGTTGAATGTGTTCATGTTTGATAAGTTTATGAACACAATGAAAAAGCCCTGAATTAATCAGGGCTTTTTTTATAGCTTCGTTTTGTGTGCGTAGTAGCATAGCCACGCTATGAATATCGCCAGTACTGCTACTAGGATTTCTCGTAAGGCTATGTACACCGTATAGATTGCTACTACGACACTAATCAAAAAGATGAGTCCGAGTAGGTCTTTCATTATCCGAAGATAGACTTCTTAGGTAGAACCGGAGTTGTCTGTTGAACTGGGATTACGGCTGCTGCTGCTACTTCAATTGATTCAGACGTATCCGCAGTTTTTTCAAATGGATTGAATCGCGGTTTAACTTCTGCCACGCCTTCTGTAGGTTTTGCATCTAGTACGTCTTGACCTGCAAGTGGTTCAGCTACCTGCTCATCATCTTCGATTACATCTGTCTCAACAGAGGTAAGGGAAGCCATTGGATTAACTGACTGTGTTTTAGATGCCTCTAAGATCTCAGTGCCTTTCTGTAGAAGTTCTTGAGCTTGTGCTTTTGCCTCAGCTCGTTTCTTTTCTAGAGCTTCTGCTTTTTGGCGCTCTTGCTCCAGTAAGGCTTCACGATCTGCTTCTGCTTTGTCGATCTGCTCTTGTGCATGATCTTCAAAAGATCGCTCAACAGTTGCATCTACCTTGGGCTGTACAGTCTTTGGTTTAGCACGTGAGCGCGATGCTGTTTTTGTTGTGGCTTCTTTTGGTAAGTCTTCGCCCGCTGCAGTCACAACGATTTCTTCGGGGAGGTTTGGGAACTCTACCTCTTTACCGTTTAAGTCGAAGCCATTGTCGTTGATGTAATTGGTCAACGCTTCTTGGATGTCTTCAGTAGTTAAAGTGATGCGAGCTTGTAATTCGATGTTCATAATGATTTCCATAATTGGATTACTAAAGGGGTTAAATTCAAGGGAATGTAAACGTGTGCTGCAGCGTCCGTTCATTTACATTCTGTTAAATTTAAGATCCCCCTTTCGGGGGAGTTGATTAGGATGCGACAGGTAGCGTGAGTTCCTTGACTAATTGGAGAAAACGCTTCTTCTGCATTGCTGCATAGATGGCTACTACGCTGTCGCATAAGTGTTCAGCTTTCGCCTCAGATATTAGATTTTGCTCATTACGTCGATAGGTCGGGTATGGAGCCAATGGGTGCCTCATACGAACCCACTCGATAACGTCATGCTTGGATGCCTTGGGATCTCCTATAACCTTCTTCACCTCGTTAGGTGTTACCGCTACAACTCGCAGTCCCACAGCAATTAACGCACCAATGATCGCGGTACACGTGGCATACGAAACCATAGCTCTTGCGCTTTGACTTCCTACAGGCACTTCCACGCACACGATGTCTGCGTTCTTTGCGAAATGGTATGCTCGGGTAAAGAGCTGTTCGGCTGAGATGATGTCGAGTTCGCCTTGCTTTAGCTTGGCTTTTGGGAGTTCCGGTTGGATGAGATCAAAATCTAATATCTCAAGTGACTTCTGAGTGGGGCTGTAGAGTGCTTGGGTCATCCCCCAATTTCTGAGGGATGGATCCATACCAACAATTTTAAGCTGTTGGCTGTTCTGCATCTGGAGCTTCCGCTAATTTGAAGGGAGGTTCACTAAAGATGGATTGTGCTACCGCAGCACCCATTAAGAATACTTTGCGTTGTTCAGCTGTAAGTGTGATTACATCACCAGTGTCGCGGTCTTCAACTTCAAGTGCATCACTTTCAGGTAAGTTCTGTAAGTGATTCAGTTGTTCGTGACGGTTTTGAAACCAGTTCAAAACTAAGTTACCCATAGCCTCTACAGATGTAATCGGTTGAGGTTGTTGTGTTTGTTCCATGAGAGGTACTTCCTTGAGGTGTAAAGAAAGGGCGCTAGATAGCACCCTCGTTTGAGTTAATTGAATTAAGCGAACATTGATGAACGTGGAGCACCTGCTGCTGCGCCCGGTTTAGGAGCACCTGCACGTACCGCATTTGCGGCAACTTCTTTGTAACGGTCTTTTAATTTACCGTCCCAACGAGCTTTCCATTCTTCTAGGAATGCCGGAGTTTCTGCTTGTGCACGAAGTTCTGCAGTAGTAAAGCCGTCAGCACGGAATACTTTGTCTACTACGTTCAAGATCTTTTCTTCGTTGATCGGTTCGTACTTATTAGTTGCTTGGTTAAGCTCAGTTTTGTTTTCACGTTGCTTCAAGATACCAAGTGCAATCTGTTTACCCATGATGCATTTCAATGCGTCAACTTGAGTAGGTACTTCTGCTTTTGCATCTTTGTTGTAGACTTTAACTACAAGCTTTTCAGTAGGTGTTTGGCTGATTGGCGTACCAACTGTAAGAAGTGTTAATGCATCTGCATGGATGAAACCTGCAAGATATTTCTTCTCATTGTCTTTGTTGACATAGAAGTTTTTACCTTCACGGTTAGTTGCCCAGAATGTTTCTTTGTATTGACGATCTTGTTCGTCAAGGAAAACACAAGTCACACCTGTTGCACCGTTTTTCGATGTTTCAAAGTATGCCCATTTAATTGTGAATAAGCCCACACTTGATTCACGAACGAGTGATCCACCAACTGAGTCAGTTTCGTTTGCGATGTCGTTGTCGTAGTTTAAGCCAGCTAATGCGTTCATTTAGGGATGTCCTTAAGTTTAAATGTGAGTAAGTACGCAAGTGCGTACGTACGCAAGCAGTCGGATTGTACTCTTGGTTTGTTGAGTATGAAAGGAATCCTTATGCTTGCGTGAATTGGTTGATGGTTTGTTAAGCAGCGTCGTCGAAGTAGTATTCGGTTAAGCGAGAGAGTACGTGTCCACAGGTGTTGTCGATGTAGATCTCGTTAGGATCCCACATACCCATTGGCCCACGCATACGCTCTTGTACGGTGTCTGCTGTAACAGTTGTTTGGAATACGTGCTTAAAGCCTAGAGCTTTCTCTTGATCGGTGATGTTCAAGAATGCTGACTCTTGTTTCTTCTCTGCAAGATCGGCAAGTGAGATCTTCTTGGTAGACAAGATCATAGAGAAGTAAGCTTCAATACCTTGGTTTGACAATGCACCTTTGATTGGTACTTTGGTTTCAAACTGCAACGTCTTCTCGTTGTATTCTGTTTTGGTGTGCGCTGTGAAGATCACGTTCTTTGTTGACTTAGATACATGCTGTTGCATCAAGTTTTTGAAGAACTGTGCGTAGTCGCCCCATGCTGCACGACTGTCAGCACTTCCGATGATGTACATACTCTCGAACATATCCATCAAGAAGTTCAGACCGTCAATCACAATGGTTGTGTACTGAGGTTGTTCTTCTGCCCATGCAAATGCTTCATACACTTGGTACGGGTCAGTGATTACAAACTGCTTAAAGTTCTTCGGACGAAATGGGAGTTTTTTGCCCGATTCACAGTTGAGATAAATTACGTTTTCTAAGTCCCGGAGACATGCTGATTTACCTGTTGCCGGTACACCGCAGACTAAGAATAGGTTGTCGTTTACTTGTTCCATTGAGGATTCCCATTGTTTGATTGGTTAGAGACCTGTGTACCCACACAAGCCCCATGCTTGATCACACCAACGCTCGGAGAGCGTCGTCATTAAGCTTTTGCAGCCATTGCCTTTGCAACGGTTGTAAAGATTGTTGCTGTAAGTTCACCCTCATCGAGAGCGCCTTTACACTTCAAGTTCAGTTCAAGTACCTTGCGACGAACCTGATCAAATGGAAAACCACCATCGACTAGGATCATTGCGTACTTGTGTAGTTGTACGTTACGGTTGCCATCACCAATGTTGTTCAGAACCCAACGCTCAAGATTGTCCAAGTTGCTTTGATCTTGGAGGTTGATCTTGCGTTCTTCGTTCTTAGAGGTCTTAGGGATGTACGGTAGGGGATCGAATAATTGACCCTCTGTGTATTCCACATGACCTGCATTGGTAAGCCATTTCTTACAACGATGGTTTCCAGACTCGTCGATCTCAAACGGTAATGATTCCATTACGTTGTTGAAGAACTCCTTGTAGTCCTTGGCATCCAAACGCAATACATGCGTCATTGGTAAGATAATGCGGAAGCGGTTCATCTGTTCTGTGTGAGACTTGGTTGTGTAGTACAACGCTTTGTAGTCTTTCAAGAGCATCTTCGCCATACTGAGTTGGCATGTGCCGTCGATGTCCAGTACGAGCATGTTGAAGCCTGGGAGGATGTTCTCCTCTTTGCGGTATCCAAGATGAGTTCCAGTATCCGGATCAACCATATCGCCACGGTTTAGGTGGTGATTCAGCCAGTGCAATCCGCTTTGACCGACTAACACATTGAGCTTGTCGAACGGTGCATATTCATTGCAGTAACCTGTTGTCATGTCTGAGCTGTAAGTCAGAATCATTTCATCAAGATTGGTTTCAGCAAGTGACTCTCCACGTAGGAATTGGATTCCATCGTTGAAAGACTTATGAACAATGACGTTGTTCTTGTAGCCCCATGCAACTGCCAGTGTGATCATCTCGTCACGTGCTGAGCGTGAGCCTTTGAAGAATGGTAAGTCTTCGTCCAAGTCAGCAAGAGTGAACTCTTGTTTACTTGTCGCTAAGTACTTGGCCAACTTCACATGGTTACGTTCAGGCGTTAGGAGTTCTGCTACTGCATCACCTGATGACTCTGCGATTGCGATTGCATATTCGATATGGTCATCTGTGATTTCAGGACTTCCGTCAATAAAGGCGTAAGCACCTGCAAGTTTTAAACACTTGAAGTAGCGGTGATCCATTTCACTTTTGCGAATGGTTTCGTGTTCGTTGAATGAGCGTCCACGTTCTTCACAGTAAAGCTTGTAGCTCAGTAAGGTTAGACACACATCACGGGGGATAATGAGCTTCTTATTGATGTTCACCATTTCTGCAAGACATGCAAAGCGGTTTGATAGGTCGTCAATGAACTGATCGTTCTCGGAGCTAAACATACGCTCAAGCAATTCTTCTGCAGTAAGTCCAGTCGCTTTAGCTGAGTGTCGGATGAATCCAAAGAAGCAACGACGTGCATAGCCCATATCGAGCATGTCCATCAAGTGAGCTTCGGTTGGACCGCCATCCAGTAATTTAGACGGAGTACCAAACAACAGCATGTTGGTAGGAGTTGCGCCGTCGATCTTCTCAAAACGTACGTTGTCCTGTGTAGATTTAACAAGTTTGTCTTTCACTAACCCTTTGTCGAATAACTCAAGGAAAGTGTTAAGCACTTCGGTTTGACCAACTAAGTTGGCACCAATCTCGTCAATCTGTAAGTTCACAGATCCCGCATTACCCATGAGTAGTTTTTGACGCATCTGCTTAACAGCAGGTGTTGTTGCTGAGTCGAACGAGAATAGGAGTGAACCTAGACTGTTGAACTCTTTGGTAATACGTTCAGCTTCATCGTCAGGGTTGGTACCGTTACGTGTCGCTTTGCGTACAGCTAAATTTTGGATATTGTTTTCAGCAAGAATTGGGAACGTATGTTCCATGAAATTCTCTTTGAACTGGTTGAGTACTTCACCTTCAATAAGTGAAGATGAGTAGCCTTTACCTGTACCCGATGGGCTTAGGTTAAGTGCATATACGTTGACAGGGATTGAACCTTTACTTGTCCAACCGACAATGTCAGCTCGCATCTGAGATGCAACTACACCCCAGTAATATCCAAGGAGTACACGGAAGAACAGACGTTCTTCGTTCTGAGTTTTGAGACATAGAATGTCTACAAGCTTTTCGCTAATTGGGTGAAACTTTAAGTTGTTGTAATCAAGTGCCATGATTAGATTGTCCTTAAATAACTAAACTTCCGTCTGCAATCAGACGATCCTTTTGAGTACATGCATTGAAGCCATCGCAGTAACGGCAAGCACCTACGCCACCTTTGATCTCTCGCACAATTCCAACTTGACCATCATCAGCAAAGCGTGCGAACGCTTCTGACTTGGTTTCAAAATTCTTCGTTGAACGTGTGAGCTTGTTAGGGTCTTTGTAGTACTTCCATACTGTTTCCTTACGCCATAGTTCTTCGTCTGTGCATTCCGGGATTTCATGCTCCGGTGCTTCCATGTACTTCTTAAGTAAGAGCACACGTTGACGAATGAAGTGTTCAGTCTCTTGATGTGACAAGAGGTTGAATTTTTGGCTGAGGAGACGACTGCGCGGGTATCCTTTTTCTGACTTGGCTTTAGCACCTGACCAATCTGTGAAGATGTAGTGGATGTACATAAAGTCTTGATGAATCAGAGTAGGGTTGAGCCAACGATAGATCGAACCTTGAAGTGGGTATTTCGTTGAATTGGTTTGGTTCATGTACGTGTAAACACTTGTAGACTTAAAGTCCTGTACAGAGCCTTCACCAATGAAGTCGAACTTACCTGAGATCTTCATGCCCTCAATTTCTTTGTAGGCACGTTGTTCCATGAATACAGGTATGCAACCTGCTTCCACTTCTTCGGGTGTCGGATTGACTTTCACACGCTTCGTAACACGGCTTGGAAAGCCGAGTGCTAAAAGAATTTCTTCTAGCTTGCCCGACTTCCATGCACGCTCAATTGCGTCATGAATTGCTGTACCTAAGCGAGATGCAACGAGACTTGCAATGTCTACCAACCGATCCTCTTTTGGCACACGCTTAGCGAGTACAACTTGACGAGTTGGTTTGAGTAGGGTTGTTGCCGAGATCACACCCTCCTCGTGGTCGTAGTTGTCTTCTGCTAGGAAGACTGCTAATGCAAGGGGGATCTGTTCGTGGTTGGTATATTTACGCATTACTTAACCTTGTTCCTTAACCGCAGACTCCGCGAGAAGCGCGGCGTAACTCACAAAGTCTTCGTAGTTGTCTGACTTAAAGTCACCTTGGTTTGCACGAACTGCTTTAAGCAAAGTCATCATTAACCATGCATCTGTTTCAGAAAGGTTATGACCAGTAACGGTATTGAATGCTGCTACAGTCTTCGCCATTGAACGCTCGCCCTCAGGTTGGTCGTACTGAGAAGCACGGCTTTCCTGTAAGCGTTTCGCATTGTCGAGGAACTGGGTTGAAGTCTTAGGTGGTGTGCCCACTTCGCCTTGAGTAGCTTTAGGTTCTGAGTTGAACTCCACAAGGAACTCAGGATATGAGAGGCCTTGTTCTTCTGCGGCTTTAACCACACGTTCACTAAACGCAACTGCGTATTGGATAACTGCGTGGAGAGGTTGGCCTTGACGTTGTTCGTATTCAGCGATGACAACGTCTTCGCCTAAAACACGGATTGCGAATGCAGTAGCGGGCGTAGATTTATCAGGGCCAGTAGATGCTTTCGGTTTAGGTGGTTGTTCGATAATGCCAAGCTTACATAAGATACACATAGGGAGATTTCCTTGTTTAAAATTTTAAAACCACTCCACCGCTCGGAGAGCGGCAGAGGAGATTAACATACTTACGTGCGTGGGTGCGTACGTACTTACGCGGCACAGGCTAAACATTCATCAGTTACTACAACCCCACTCATTGAGTAGATGTAGTACTGAGATAAAATATCAGGGTCGAGAGTCACACGTGTCATCAGACTTGCGATCTTCTTCTCGGCACCCTCATCAGATGAGAAGTAGAAGTTAAGGGACTGACCTTGGCATAAGTGCTTCTGTCGTCCTTTAGCCATTCGGTAGATAACCTCTTGGTCAATCTCGAATGCAGTCTTGAAGACAAGCTTTTCGTTATCGTCCAGCCAATCTACATGCTGGATTGAGCCTTTGAACTTAATGATGTTATCGAGCGTTTCTTGCGTATAAACGCCTTTCTCTTTCATCAGTTCGTAAAGCACAGCATTGATTCGTGGTAAACCACCAACCGAGCTTGACGCTTCATAAACCATAGCTACAGATGGGAACACCGATTCCTCAACACCGCCCATAAGGTTCGATGTGGATTTCGTTGGGGCAACTGCAGTACGGTGTGTGTTACGAACGCCGTAGCCTTTACACCATTCCGGTTCACCGAGAATCTCAGCCAACCACTTAGAAGCGCGGAGCGATTCATCATGCAAGTGTTTGAAGATCGTATTGTTTAGGAAGTACGCTTCAAGTGATTCGTATGGGATACGTTTCTCTTGTAGGTAGGTTGCAAAACCAAGTACACCTAAACCGATTGCTCGTCCTTTGATTGTGAAATCTCGGACCTTCTTCAATCCTCGTTTACCTTTGGATTGCTCAATGAACTCTGAGCATAGGCAGTCAAGGAATACAGTTGCGATGAATACAGATTCACGCTCAGGGATTACGTCCCAGTGCTTCAAGTTCACAGATGCAAGGATGCATGAGTAAGTGAGAAGCTCAGAGCTGTGCAACATGATTTCTGTACAAAGGTTGGTAGCCTTAACGTCTAAGCCGAGATCCTTGTACATCTGTGGACGGTGACGGTTCGCTTTGTCCGGGAAGAACAAGTAACCCTTACCAGTCAACAGCTTCACATGAAGTGCATCAGTCCATCGCTTGTGAGCCTCGGGCTCACCCGCCAACAGGCGCTTGATGAATGAGTCACGAATTACCCAACCATAGTTCTTACCATTTGAGTGAGTTCGTAAAGAATCCAAGCACTCATAGAAATCGCCATGCTCAATGTCAAGATAAGCAGCAAAGCTTCCACGACGGTTGCCTCCTTGACTGATCTTAGATGCTGCAGTAAAGAAGTCTTCAATAACTTCACGTACACCATTGGCTTGTCCGTTACCACTGAACTGTGTGTTACGAGCCTGTACGCTTGAGAAGTTACCTGATGTACCAAAGGCATTCTTCGATAGCATCGCTGTCTCTCGGAGTCCTGTGTAGAACGACCATACTGCGTTACCGATGTCCTGACCTGAACATGCCACACCCATCCCACGATCTGCACCAGTGTTTGCCAGGGCAGGGGATGATGGGGATAGGATACCGTCCCAAAGTTCACTAAAGAACTTCTGTTCATATTCGGCTTGGTACTCCAACGGTAAATGGCGAGAAATCTTTGCAATGGTTTTGTGGCGTTCACGTAATGTGTTGCCCTCAGATGGTAAGCCATACTTAGACTTAAACATCTTCCATGCAGAGGTTGTGTACCACTCCGGGAGTAGACCATCTTTCTGTAACTGTTTGCGCTCTGCGCTTAACGCTTCGGCAAGTACTTTTGCCTTGGTATTCGTTGCTCCAATTGCCTTAAACATTTGCGTAAAACTCCTTGTATTCTTCCGCGATTTCCGTATCGAACTTCAATAAATGCTTCTTCCAATCTCGGCGGTACTGCAACTGAGTAGACGCAAAGAAATCTTGGAATTTGTATGCATTCAATTGGGCGAAGAACCACTGAGTTACCTTGCCTTGTTTACCTGTGAACATTGGAGTCATCTGTAGATAACCCAGTACTGCGTTCACACGGTCACGTACGAAGTGTTTAAGCTCATGCTTAGTGATCGTTGTAATATCCTCAGGGCGATGCGAGAAGATGTAATCAATGATGCCAAGCTCATGCTTATATACCTTACGAGCCATACGGCGTAGGATTTTGCGGAAACGTACAAGCTCTTGTTCAGTGAAGTTACCTAGATCGGTACGCTCTTTAATACATTGGTTTACCAACCATGCTGAGAACATACAGTGAAAGTTTTCATCCTTGGCACTTCCATCAATACCTGCGATGAAGTGCGGGATCTTATTGTGTCCACGTACTCCAAATGATTTGAAGAAGGCAAAAGCTGAATACAGAGGTACGCCCTCAAGGAACGTAAGTGCTGCAGTAGCTTCAAGCTTGCATTTACTTTTGGCTTTCTTGACGATGTACTTGATGTGTTCTGAGAATACAGGGATGTCCTTAAATTCTTCATAGAACTCATCGGTTGCAACGCCAATGACTTCGTTACCAATGCGGTAGAACGGTGCATGTGAGTTGTTCTCCATCATTGCAAATACAGATGATGCACGTTGGATCTCAGGGCGAGGGAACATACGTCCAATCTTTCCACCCCAAAAGTCGTCTCCACCAATGACACGTTCAATCTTAGAAAGGTAACGCTGTAATGCTAAGACAGCAAAGCGTTCACCTTCTTTAAGCCCGTGACGGAAATCGTTTTCATCTTCTTCAACACCGAGTTCCTCGGCAGGCCAGAAGATCGCCATCTGTTCGATAGCAGCCTTGGTCGCTTGTGGGTAGTACTCCACTTGCGACTCAGTTGGTGTCTCAATCTGAGAAAGGTATTTCATAGTTACAGTCGCTAAAAATTAATTAAAAGTGAGGGCATTCCAAGACACTGGATACAGTGGCTCGATAATGTTTTTAACTTGTTCCGCTAATTGCTGAATCTCTACTTGAGCGTGGGAGTCGCTACGTTTGTTGTAGAAGTTTGCAAAAGCCAAGAGGTTCCCTGTCCAAATCCAATTAACAAGTACGCCTTGTGGGAGGATGAATCGTGATTGCTCCGGACAAACGCCGTCAGCAATCATTGCTTCATAAGTACGGATTGCATCCATACAACGAACTTCGTAGATCTCTAACCATTTGTCAGAGCCTTGATGCACTAAGCCTGAGCCCTGTTTAATTGAGCCTTCGGGTTTTGCGCGGAAGTGGTCCGGGATATACAACTCAGGACGGCTTGAGATATAGCGACGAGATTCCTCGTTCTCTACCATGCCGATCTTGTGTTTGAAACTTTGGGTACGAATAGGTACAGGGGCAGCCATGCGGAGTGTGATAGCTGTGTGTGCAAACGGAGTCCAGTGAACTGCGGTTGACGAGATTTCGCCGAGGATGTCCTCAGCTTCTTCGAGAGTGTTTGTTCCTTTGGAGATAGTCTCTAAGAGACCTTTGTAGTCTTTAGAACTACGTCCACGTGCAAGATAGCGAATTAATGAAGCATTGGCTTCATCAGTAAATAGCTCAGCCACTTTGTCGAATGAGACACGTGCAGCGTTCACTACCGACATATCGTTCCCCATATGGTCGATATATTCTGCAATTTGTTTAGACATCTTTGTTCCTTTGAAAAGCCGTTTCAGGGGGCGGAGGCCCCCGATTATGTTGTCAATCCTTTGCCGTATTAGAATCTCGGCTTTACTTGGTAGGAGCTAATCCCATGGATGGGAATACATCTGAAAATACGCAAGTACCTACGTACGTACGTACTCTTGCAGAGGATTTTCAAAAACTTAACTCTACCGTTGCCCAAAATACGCAAGAAATCGGAATCCTTCGACAATCCTTGCAGGGCGAGGTCGGTAGTTTAAGTACTAATGACGCAAGTTTGCAAACTCTTATTGAGAGTCACGGTACGTCTTTGACTCAAGAACAACTCGTCAGAGCAAAACTTGTACAAGGCGTTGTGGATGAAGTAGCTGACTTAAGAAGTCAACACTCAAAAGACCATGCTCAAGTGATAGGTCTTATCGAGGAACATCATGGTAGTACCTCTCAGGAGTTTGCAACTCAAAGCGCATCACTAGATGTTGAGCGAAGCGAGCGCATCGCAGGTGATGAAGCTTTGGTTGCAAAGCTGAACGAAACAGACCAACAAAACAGTTGGTACTTTAATGCAACTATGGCGGCTGTTGGGGATCATACCCAAGCGTTAGATGATACGACTTGGGACTCAACAGAATGGACGTTCGATAATGATGACTACACTATCGGATGGTCGATCCTATCTGCAGCACAACAATGGGAACTTGAATTAGGTTCATACATTGCGGAAGCAGAGAAGGCTATTAACACAAAACTCCGCACGCTTGAATCTGTTGTAATCCAAGCAGCACAGGATTCCTCCCAGGCTCTTGAGAACACTGACGTTTCTACCTTAGTGGATTCACTATTAGGGCAGGTAGGTGTTGATGCATTGGATGCTGAGTTGTGGGGGAGATTCACTGAGGTTGAGGATGGGATTGAACGAGAACGCAGAGAACGAGCGGAGCAAGTACGTCTTGAAGCGACCTACCACTCACAGCGTCTTTTGGAGGAGACTCAGAAACTAAGCGAGCAGTTACTCGCTGAATCAGCTGAACGTACAGATGCGTTTGCAGAGGTTGCACACCGTACAGCTCAACTCCTTGAGTTAGAGGCACAGGATCGTGTCGCGCTTATTGAGGAAGAAGCACAACGACTACTTACGGCGATTAATGGTGTTGCATTAACTGCGTCAGAAGCGCTTGAAGCCAAGACAAATGAACTCAGCGTTGCCTACGATAAAAAGGTTACAGACGTTCGGGATGAACTACGTCTGCAGTTTCAACAACTTCAAGACGGGGTGACGATTGATATTGAGGAGCTTCGTACATCTGACGCAAACATCATCACAAGTCTGAACGCTTTCAAGGTATCGACTGGTGATAATTTCGCTGTCGTCAGTAACCAAGTACAGGTGGTGACAAATGCACATGCATCGACTGCGTCCACTGTGGTAGGTCTATCTGTTTCCTTTGCTGAGTTGCATGACGTAGCCGACAAACTGACAGCTGACGTTGCAACACTCACAGAGGTAGTTGCAGACAGTGACTCTGCTTTAGCTGAACGTATTGATACTGTTTCTACTGGTTTAGGTGAAACCACTGCAAAGGTCAACACTGTATCGACAGCACTATCCGAGCTTGACTCTGCTACAGCGACTCGCTTTGAGGAGGTAGGTACTGATCTTGATGGTTTAGGTACTGCAGTTGCTAATGCACAAAGCGTGGCTGACTCTGCCGTGACTGCGAATACAGCACAGGCGAACGAGCTTAACTCTGTCAAAGCCACTCTTGCAAACAAGGCAGATGCCTTAGCTGTATCAAACCTTGAAGCTGTCGTTAATAGCAATGAACAGGCAATGTCTAGCCGTCTTGACTCACTTGCAGCGTCGATCACAGACATCGGTGAAGGTGCTGAGACGAATGTGGATGTGAATGCATTCAATGCATTGAAAGCAGAGGTGACGAATACACGAGGAGTTGTCACAGGTCATACAACCGATTTGAACAATTTGAAAGGTTCAATGACGAATGCCCAAGCAGGTCTTGATGCTAACAATGAAGCGATCAGTGGACTGGATACTAAGGTAACTCAGCATGGTCAGGACATTCAAAGCCAAGCTACAGATATTGCATCTGTAAAAGCGGGGCTTACTCAAACCAATGACAAGGTAAATACTAAGGCTGATGCTACGGCACTCAACACAACCAACACAAATGTTGCAAACATTGATGGTCGTACGACTGCGAACACAGACTCGTTGAATACATTATCAGGACGAGTGACTGCTACTGAGAATGGTCTAAGTAAAAAGGCTGATAGCTCTGCTTTGCAGAACATCTACACCAAGACAGAGAGTGACGCTAAATCTACTGAGATCGCATCAGGCGAACTGTCAAAATACAAGGCCTCCTTAAAACTTGGTGGGGATAACTTACTCATCAACTCCAATTTTACTAATGGAATGACTGGTTGGAGTTCTTGGGAGAACTCTACAGCGTCATCACGCACAATCATTACAAAGTTCAGACGGCAGTTTCTCCACCTCAAAGGTTTAAACACAGCATATTTTAAGGGGGTGTTGACATCTATTGGTTTAGATGTGGCTCGGGGTGAGAGTCTAACATTATCATTTTTGGCCTACTCTGATGTGGTAGGTCAAGTTGCGTCAGTGTTGATTCACCAGACTGCCGTCGCGGATGGTAATGACCCACAGAAGTACTTCGCAACGCCAGTGCTGACCCATGAACCTAAGCGGTACAGTTTTACTTGGCAAGTACCTACAGATAAAGACAAGACCTCGTTCACTTTCATGTTCGGAGGGGCGTACGGTACGCTTTATGACATCTGTTTTACTGAGGTCATGGTGCAGGTTGGTAATGTTGCTACAGGGTGGGTTCCTAGTAATGTTGGGATATTGAAAGATGTAACTGCAAATGCTCAGGCAATCTCAACTACGAACGCAAAGGTTACAGAGGTTGATGGTGTTGTAAAAACTCAAGTCCAACGTCTTGATCAGATGTTTGCTGAGCTTGAGGAGATTGATACGTTAGCAGGTACAGCACTTAAAAACGCGGCAACAGCTCAGACCACCGCTAATACTGCAGTTACTAAGGCGGACGCGAATGCCAGTCAAATTACTGGACTGGCTTCACGGATGGCTACTGCAGAGGGGAACATCAACAAGAAAGCAGATGCTTCGATTCTTGCAGGTTACTACACCTCTGCGAAAGCAGATGAAGTAATTGCAGGGGAGCTGTCTGAGTTCAAGTCTAGCCTTGTGATTGGAGGTAATAACCTTGTAACGAACTCCTTTAAGAATTTCCGTGTAGGAAGTGTTGGACAACCAACGCAAGTAGTCACCTCCATCTTAAGCGATGGAAGTGTTCAGATTAAGCCTACTAACACTCCCCTAGAGAGTACGTACTTTACTAGCTGGTGGGGGAGCACTACAGGCTTTGGGCCAGTGTTCCAAGAGATTAAGGACAGTGAGGACATCACTATATCTCTGTGGTTTCGTGCCGTAGATCCTACGAATTTACCTAGGTTTCTACCAAGTTTCTACTTGACTTCGGGTATGTCGTACGTGCAGTTACAAGGCGACATCTCAGCTTTAGCTAACGGCAAGGAAGTTGCATTCACGCAGACACGTAAGTGGTTCCCAGGTACTACGTCTATCTTACCTCACTTGAGTATTGCAGCAGGTTCGGTTGGGGGAGGCCTGATCCTATCCAAGTGGAAGATTGAACGTGGTTCTATCGCTACAGGGTGGTCAGAGTCTAATGAGGAAGTTCAGGCGCGAACTGTGGCGACAGCAACAGCTCTTGCAGATCGCTACACAAAAGTTGATGCAGATAGTGCAATTGCTGTAGCAGCTAACTCATTGAAAGCTCAGTTAGACAACACCCTTGCCACATATGATCAAACGATTGATACATGGGTAGAGCGTAACAAGGTTGAAGCGGCAATGGTTGAGTCTCTTGCTGCAGAACTTGTTCCCCACATGGCGGGTAATACCGAACTCTTTGCTGACATTGAAATCAATGCAGGTTATCAAGGTGTGGTGACTGCTTTGGCTGATGCTAACGCTACAACTGCTATGCGTGTGGATCAGTTTGAAGCTAAGTACGGCGGTGCTCTTGCGACTATCGAAACAACTGAGTTAGCTATTGCGGATCTTGAGAAGTCTGTAACTCAGCAATTGACCGTACTTGAGTCATCTTTTAGTGAGGTAGTGGAGGGCACTCTCCAACCGGCTGTGGATGATCTAACAGGTAAGTTGAATCAAACCAATGCAAAGCTTACTAATGACTACATCACCAAGACTGATGCGACTAAGGCAATTGCAAATGCAACTACCACGTTGAAATCAGAGGTGACTACCTCCCTGAGTAACATCCGTTTGGATTCTGTGTCTATCCCGGATACTCGGAACGATAACCAAAACCCACAATGGTATTGGACTCACTACTCGTATCGAGAAGTTACGGAGTTTAAGTACGTAAATACTGTTGGGCTGACATCTGCACTGATTGGTAACACCTACGGCGTACTGACAACCACTGTTCAGTGGAATGACTCATCAGGTGGTCCAATTAGACAGGTTATGCGTGGTGGTGCAGAGAATCAGGTTTATGTACGTAAGTCTGCCACTCTTGAAACGTGGGGGCCTTGGACTGCATTAGGTGCTTCCCTTGCGGTAAAGATTACTGAGCAGTCAGAGGTTGTTGACGGTATCCGAGGGATGAAGACAGTAACCATTGATAACAACGGTGTCCTGTCAGGGTATGGTTTGGTATCTGACCTTGTAGCAGGTAAGGTGACTTCTGCTTTTGGTGTAAATGCAGATCAGTTCTATGTTGGTTCACCAAGTACAGGTAAGAAAGTCTTCTCTGTAGTAAACGGTCAGACAGTTATTAATGATGCAATCGTAGGTAACTTGTCTGCTAACAAGATTACTACTGGAACAATGCACGGTGATAGAATCACAGCCGGAACAATTAAAGCCGATCATTTAAGTGCTGCAGCTATTGACGCTGTTAGCGTTAAAGCAAGGAATTTCTCTCTGACTGCAGCAGATGGATCTAAGCAAGTTCAGAATGGGATGCTAACCACGTTCTACCACCCTAATGGGCGCGTAGCTATTCGTATTGGAACATGGTGATAAGGAGGTCACATGCCAACAGGTATTGAAGTTTTCAGCTCTTCTGGGGAGTTATTGTTTAGTACAAACACTACTGGAATTATGGTTTTACACACAGTCATTGATGCTCATCCAGTGGTGCTATCGACAGCTAACTGTACGACTGCAGCCTCTGGGGAGTATGTGCATACGATATTTGAGTACAACATTACCCCCCCTGCGGGGGTCCCAACTCTGGGGCTAAATAACACTATCGCATTTCTCAGGGAAATACGTAAAGATCCTGCGAGTAATGCAACGCCCAACGTATACCCTGGGGAGGTGGTAGATAACAAGGTGCGAATTCCGTTTAGTGGTAGCATTGCAAAGCTACCTGCGATTGCAGAGAGTTATTCACACTCCCTTACAGTTGTTTGGATTGCGTCATGACTACAGGTATTGAAGCATACAGTGTTGACGGTACACTGTTGTTGTCTTCTCAGTTGAAGCCTCAGGGATTTCACTACCGTTTTAGCCATGATGCTTCTCGACTTGATTTAGGTGATTCATACACCCAAACAGGGTACACAACATTAAGGCCAGGTACTTCGGGATCCCCACCAAAATTGAGGAGGCGTGAGGTTTTTGGTGGGTTGAGTGATGCTGCTATTGCTTCTTACCCACAGTTCCGGCCTGATGTGAAATCAGATGGTGACGGAGATGGGCATAACCACCATGTTGTGTATGATGGTGGTATGGCTTGGGTTTGTGTTCCCTCAGGAATCTTTATGTCTGCATCACGTAAGGATGGTTATGGTTATACCGTGGGCACACAAACAAACGTATACCCGACAGCAAGTATGATTGTCACTGGCAGTCAGAAGAATTTGCCCGAAGGTTATTTGACACAGTACTCGCCTGTAGATGGTTCGGTGATATGGACTATTTCAGAGTACTTTAGACATCCTAATGTTCAGTACATCTGGCAGAAGCCTCGTGGTTCTACGACAGATGAGGATATTCGGAACAACCGTAACCGTGAAGCGTCCTATTATGTGTACAACACTTATCCGAAGTACGATGCCTTTGTGACTAACTACAGGCAGGTGTACAAGTCTAAGGATGGGCACCCTCTTTACGTTTGTATGACAATGGGTGTTGCTATGAATGGGTGTGGACCTGCATACGCATGGAACGCTGATGGAACTGAACTAACAGTCCAGTATGAAGGGGAGGCATCTTATGCTCACGCTTACTCTACGGTTACTCACGTTGTTTTGAATGTACCTATTGCATCATTCCCTAGTGTGAAGTTGGATTATTACTAAAGCAAAAAGAAAGCCCCTCACTTGAGGGGCTTTTTGTCTAGAGGATTACTGCGTCTACCTCTGAGTTTGTGAGTGCTTGGTCGATGAGCTGTCTAGCTAACCGGCCTCGTTCATGAGTACTGGTAACGTGCATTGCTAATGCTCCGCCCAGTGCCAGTAGATCCTCGGACGTTAGATCCATAGTTGTATCATCTGCCAATGTCCAAGTGATCGGTTGACCCATGACTACTGCAGCAAGGATCCGTGTCTGTGAGATCTGATCTGAGTCGAACTTCTTGTTCTTGAACATAAAACCACTGAACTCAATGATGTTACGTTGTAACTTAATCTGATCCCACTTTACTTGCTGGGCTTCATGTAGTGGCCGTGAATCTACCCACTTTTTCACAGCATAATCGAACTGGTGATAGCTCGATGGTCGTGAACCAATATCAACCCATTCAGTTCCATTCCAGGAGTCCGTGCTCCGTGGTGGGGGTAGGTGGACTACGGTATGTCCTGTTGGTACTTGGGTTAAGACTTCTTCGGGAGTACCTGACAATGTGCCAGTGTACTTACCATCTTGGTTTACTAAGTATTGCATTGATAATCCTTTATCGAACTGCGATTACATAAATACCGAACGCTGAGTTCGGACGGTTTTCATTTGCTGTTGGTACTTGACGAGATGCATCAAGGTTAAGCAAGAAACGATCTTGGTTTGACGTACCGTTAGGGCTACCTACGGTCTGCCAGTTAGAACGATACATGATGCCGTTATCTGCTGCCGAAGAAAAACTCCACTCACTCGTATGACCGATTTTAGCTGTAAAATTTCGAATAGCATCGCCAAGCATTGTACCGCTTGGGCTGTACCCATCACCACGAAGTACTGGTGACTTCAACGAAGCCTCAAAACGACCATTTAAGTCAGGCAAGCGGAACGTTGCTGCATCTGTTGGGTGGATTGCAAAAGCACTTCGTTTCAGTGGATCGGCTACCCAATCTGCGTCTGTAACACTAATCAAGTTACCTGCATTGACTAATTCCCATAGCTTAGGGAACGTGGTTTTAAGTACCCACTGACCGTCTAGGGATGCAAGACCTGCAGGAATTTTCTCTCTGTTGTACATACCCCAAGATACTGCGCCTGTTGGTACTCCCGGAGCGAGGTCTGTAAGCTCGTCTTTGTAGACAAGTTCACGCCAAGCTGACCAACCGCCGTTATAGAAGCCACGTACAAAGTTTCGGGTACTTTGTCCCGTGTAATTAGTGAGTTTTTGAACAACCCCTGCAGTCTTCGTCACTGACATAGTGAACGAGAACCCATTCGGGGTATTCAACATAGTTCTCACATTTGCATCTGAATCGCTGTAGTATTCCCCAACAGCCACGTAGTTGTTGAGGTCTGCGTTTTCACCGATACGTTGAGGTCGTAGATTAGTTGCAGCGCCATAGAAGTTAGGCGCTGTCACGCCCGAAGTGTTTATGGTTGCAACATTTGTACCTTGTCCGTTCTTGAACTGGAATAACCCTGCATACGAAGTAAAGTTCATACGATCTTTACCATTACCGCCTAGATCAATGTGGTGATACGTAGTAGTCGGAGAGCCGATGATCCCTGAACGTGTGACGATGTCACCTGCTGACTCTAACGCGCTTACCTCAAGCTTACCGTCGGATCTAAGTTGTAACTGACCAGTGTTTGCATACTTCAATCGGTAGTAAGCATAGGTTTGGTCGTCATACACGGTATGCGTCCAATCACCTCCAGTATGTGTCGGAGGATGGATCGTCAGCTTATGGTACTCTGTGTCCTTAGCGCCATTTGTTGAACCAATATCAAGTGATTTAGCTAGGTGCATCTCACCGATACTGGAAACCTCTGCGACAACCAATGGTGTAGTTCCCTGGCTTGGCATAGTCTCAAACGTCCAACCATACCCGCCTTGATCCTCAATAACATTACGAAGACCCCAAGTGGTCACATACTTACCTTTAGGGGCAGTAATGGTTCCCTTAACACCGTTACCTGTACTCAGTGCAGTAGCCATATAGGTCTGCCAAGAGCTATAGGATTCGTTGTACCAAGAGATGCCTGAGGCTTGGTTGTTCATCTTGTTGATCTGGATATTTTTAGCCGATAAAGCACCTGTGATTGTCCCACCAGTTTCAGTGATTAGACGTTCCCATGGTTTTTCAAAGCCATGCTGATCACGAGAGGATCTGTAAAACAGTCCGCCGTTCCCATAGTTTGCATAGAGCTGTAATGCGGTGGTCGAGGATGTATCGCACTTGAAGTGTGTAACAAGTGCGGTGTCCTCTGAACGCGTCATACGGTACACACCTGAATTGGCATTCCATGCAGGCCCCTCAGCAGATGTAACATCTGAGACAGGGCCATCAGCTTTGAATGCTTTTGAGTCTCGAATGGTAATGTCCTTACTACCATCGAAAGCTACACCATTAATTAACCGTGCGGTACGAAGTTTATCCACTTGAGCAAGATTGCCCCAAGCTCCCCAAGTACCGTTAATAGATACACGCATTTGAGCGTAGAACGGAGGCACATCTCCAAAGGCTTCCTGTAGGATCCAACTCCCGGAGTTAGTTACCTTAAGGAATCCATAGTTACCCACAAGAGGTGGACCATTCTTTCCAGTGCTCATACCGAACATAGCAAAGTATGTACCTGCCTTGGTTAAGGTGTTGAAGTCTGTCTGAGCGTTAGGGATACGAGTAGTTACGGCAGAGAGTGTACTGTCGTAAAGTTCAGTGAAGTTTTCATTAGTCTTAATGAAGGCTGTCTTGTATGTGTCGCCTCCAATACCCATTGGCCCATTGCCAAAGGTGATTGTTTGCTTAGGCATAATTTCCTCCTTGAAATTAAGCCGGTAATGTTAGGTGTTATCAGGATTTAGTACCAAATTTGGTTAGCTGTATCATTGTCAGATTGTCATGGAGGATATATGGCTAGATTAGTAGTTAAGTTTGGTGCAGCACCAAACGATAAGACAGGTGACTCAGCTCGTACCGGAGCACAGAAGATCAACTCAACATTTGTAGAGTTGTACAGCTTCATGTCAGGTGGGGAGAGTACAGACGTATTACCTGTGGCGCTTCCTGTATCACGAGGAGGTACAGGTTCATCAACTATGGAAGGTGCTCGCCGTAATCTTGGGTTAGGTGAAGCAGCTGTACGAGAGGTAGGTACTGCCGAGAACGATATTATGGTGATCGGTACGTGTGGTTTTGGGACAGACCTTTCACCACTCGGTTTAGACGTTGATGGACGTACAGCAGAGGACTACAAGTCCGGTGAATTGTTTTATGCAAACATGGATGATGTGTCTGCAATTACATTGGCAACACGTACAGCATCAACTAAGGGTCAGGTAGGGTTACAGGGGATTGGTCGAGTTAGTGACTTGGTTTTACGAGAATCCAAGGAACAAGGCTTTACTCGTTGGTATAAACAATTTGGTGAAACCAATAGCACAGTGACAGTGAATGGGAACATCAAAGCGTGTGATAACTCTGCTCGTGTGACTTGGCAGACTTGTACCACACAGCATGGTGAAGTACTGGAGTTTTTGCGGGAGGGTGTGGGTATTTATACCATCTCCGCTGCTGTCTTAGAGACAACTCGATGGACAAAGGAAGTACCACTGGATGCAGACGATGTACCAATGTTCCAAGTGAAGTTTGAATCATTGGGTTCAGCCTTAAGAATCTTGACGACCAAGGATGGTCAACCGTTTGAGATTCCTCAAGATTTATGGATTGATGTTCATCTTAAAACTTAATTACGTACGTACGTGCGTGCTGTGTTAGGATTCGCACAACTACAAGGAGGTAGTTATGGCGATTATTACAGTTACAGCGGGTCACAATGATCGTGATCCGGGTGCGGTAAATGGAGACCGTACAGAGGCGGATATTGTTGTTGAGTGTCGAAACATGGTCGTTTCGTACTTGAAAACATTTGGATTAATTACTCGTACTGATGGTACAGGTAAATCGAACCTACCGCTTACAACTGCAATCCAGTTAGCAAAAGGTGCTCACTTGGCTGTGGAGTTCCATTGCAATGCGTCAGATAACGGATCAGCTCGTGGAGTTGAAGTGTTATCAGGTACAGAGCATAAGGAGATCGCGCAAAAAATTGCAGGTGCAATTAAGGGAGTACTTGGTATTCCGTTGCGTGGTGATAAGGGATGGAAATCTGAGGGGAGTGGTCAACACTCACGTTTAGGGTTTGTATCTAAGGGAAATGGCTTGATCGTAGAGTTATTCTTCATCTCTAACTTTGCAGAGCTTGCATTGTGGGATGCGAAGAAATGGCTAGTTGCTAAGGCAATTGCTGAGGTGATTCGAGATCATGTTGCTAGTTAATGCTTTAGGGGCTTTAGGGAATGTTGCAGTTAAAGGATGGCGTTGGATTTGGGAGCACAAGTTTGAATGTTTGAGCTTAGTGTTGAGCCTTGTGATTTGTGGTTTGGTTTTGTATGCCGACCATTTAAGTCGTAAGACTGTAGAACAGATAGCAAAACATGATCAGTATGTACTTGATCAGTTGCTTGCAAAGGAGAGAACAACAGCTGCTTGGAATGAGCGGTTGTTAATTGCAGAGAAGGAGTATGATGAGAAAGTTAAAGCTTTGGAGCGTAGTAACGCTCAGCTCAATACTAGCGTTGACAGGATGTCAGTCGCATTATCAGAAGCCAAGCGGAAGTATGTCTACGCTTCCGAAGAAGCCCGAACAGAGTACGCCGATGCCCTTGATACCGTATCAGGACAGTGCATCGCAAGATATAGCGGGTTGGCGAAACTTGCTGATGGACACGCAAATGATGCGAAATTGATGGCAGACTCTTGGCCCATAGTAAAGCCCCCTTAATTGGGGGCTTTGTTCATTCTACAGTCAGTCCGAGATATACCAGATTGATTACAAATGCGCTTGGAGTTGCTGGGTTCTTTTTAATGCATTCATCCACCGCAATGATGAACGCCTTATGTACTTTACCTGTTTTTGATGTAAAGAACATTCGACCAGTTCCGCCCTGGAAGGAGTACACAGCCATCCAAGTATGGTTAACTTTCTCCACACGTAAGGCTGAGTAGATCAGCATAAATACTGAGGTGATGCCCCAAAGCCATATTGGTAAGTAAAACCCTACGAATGCGGTGTACCCTACACTGATAGTGAATATGGTAAAGGCAATAATTAAAGGTTGAATACCTCGGATCATGCTGCCACCTTTGTAGGTAAACCAAATTCATCATTAAGTGACTGCGTATCAAGAGCCATCACTGGGTACTGTGGTTTGGTAAGCTCAGGGATAGGTTCCCAATTTTTCACAAGTTCACGTACCTCAGGCCAAGCTTCATAGAGTTTCTCGAATGTGCGAAAGTCTTCTAGGAATGTCTCCATACGTTCAGCACAGTGTTGACGTTCTTCATACTCAAGTAGGTATGCTCGTGTTGCCTCAGCATGTTTAGCAACAAGGGTAGCGTTCACAGCTAAGCGGTAGATTGTATCGGCACTTAGTCTAGGTAATGCTTTAGGTAAGTCAACACTTAGCACGTAATCAGTGGATCCATATACTTTAGACCCATTATCGTTAGCGGAGTAGTGCTTTTTAACTATGCTGAATGGTTTATCATCAATAGCTCGAAAGTTGATACGTGTTACGGTGTTTAACCAACCCTCAGGGAGTTCGTTCATCTGCTTGAGCATACCTTTGTGGGCTTGATAGTAGATTTCTAAGCCTACAGCTTGAACCTCTTTCCATAGCTTAACTACGGCAGCGTCATGCTTATGTCCCGCAATTTTGTGTGCCATACCAAAGCGGTCTTCTTTCTTGATTACTGCTTTAAGTGGGTTACGTTTACGCATGGATTTGTCCTTTTCGTTAAATAAAAGAAAGCCCCTTTCGGGGCATAGTGTCAGCAGTATC